>JADFRO010000083.1 GCA_022561255.1 Planctomycetota bacterium
ACCACGGCGAACGCGTGAAGTTGGACGCTCAAGCCAAAGAGCTTCAACAGCGAGCTGCTGAACTCGAAGCGCGATCGAAGGAGCAGACCGCAGCGTCCAAGAGGGTGTTACAGGGCGAGCAAGACGTAGCCGCGGCCAATAAAGAGGTCGCCCGACGGTCCGACGAGCTAGCCTCACAGGAGAAGGAATTGCGGGCGAAGACGCAGGAAGCCGGCGATACTATTGCCGCCTGCCGCAAGCAGCAAAGTGATCTCGCCGCGCGCGCTGCAGAACTTGATACGCGTGACGCACAACTGAAGGAGGCCGACGCGACAGTCCGGTCTGCCGAGTCCGAGGTCAACAAACAAGAGCGCGACTTCAAGGCCTTGCAAACGAAGTTGCAGGGGCAGGTTGCGTCTCGCGACGCCGACAGCGAGAAGTTGCACTCCAGCCTCGATGTTCGTGCGCGTGAGCTCGAGGCTGCGGAGCGGCGGATCCAAGAGCGAGCCGCAGCGGTCGAGCGAGAAACGAAGAGCGCCCAGGCAGTATTGTCGAAAGCGGAGGATCGCGGCAAGGCCACCGAGAAGCGCGAAGATGAGCTTCGAAACCGGGAAGCCGACGTTACGTCGCAGAAGGCGAAGCTGGAGAAGGCTCTCGAAGGGCTGAACCACGACAAAGACGCTGTCGCGAAGGCACGGAGCGTTTCCGCTGAGATCGAAGAAACTCAGAAGAAGGGGTTGGAACGCGCTAAGGAAGAGTTTGCGACGCTTCGAGGGGAAGTGGAGGCGGCGCGTGCAAATGAGCAAAAGCTTGCGCGAGCCCTGGAGGGCGCCGAAAGTGCCAAGGAACATCAATCCGGCATAGCGCGAGCGGCCGAGCTCGACGCGAAGAAGATACGCGCGGACGCCGAGATGGCGCAAAAGGCTGCGGCGGATTCCAAGACCGCAGTTCAACGTGCAATGCTCGACGCGGACAAGGCCCGCGCCGATGCCGACACTGCGACGAGGGCCGCCCAGGCCGAATCGCAGAAGTCCATCGGCTCGGCGAGCGATGAAACGAAGGCCGCTCGCAACGAGGCCGCGAAGGCACGCGCCGATGCTGAAGCCGCCATCAAGGCCGCACGCGCGGACACTGAAAACGCCCGGACGGAGGCTCAAAAGATCACCTCCGCTGCTCGCGCTGAAGTTGACAAGGTGCGAGCCGAGGCGAAACAAGCCGTTGAGGCCGTACGCGCTGAAGTGGTTCAGCAAGTTGAGGCTGGCGTAGCGAAGGCACGCGGGGACTCAGAGGCTCGCGCCCGGGGCGCGGAAGCTGCGGATGAAGCTTCCAAGGTAAACATGGACCAACAGCTCGCCGACGCTATCGCACAGGCCAACGCGAACGCCGAGGAACGCGTGCTGGAAGCGCAGGTCAACACCGAGGCGCTGGTCGCCAAAGCGCAGCACGAGGCGGAGCAGTTGATCGCCAGCGCCCGGGCCGAAGCGGAAGCCCTCGGCGAACGGCGGGCGGCGATAGAAAAGCGCGAGCAGGAAGTCTTATCGATGTTGGCGGAGGCCGAGGCGGTGAAGACCGGCGAGGCAGCGGATATTGCGTCTCCCGCGATGTCGAAGGCCAACGAACGCGGCTGCCATGCAGGCATCGCCACGTTCTGGGAAAACTACGAGCCGATCACGTCCGAGAAGGGGGACGAGGCTGGCACGGCCGCGAATACGTCGGCACTCGGCGCGGTAGCGTCTGCGGGCGACAGCGAAGACGAACCACGCGAAGCTGAATCCGGTGATAGCGCCGATCCGGATGCCCCGGGCGAGAGCTCCGACGCCGGCGATGCAAACTTCACCCGGGAGGGCGCGATGAAGGGCGCGCTCGCCGCGGCGAAGGCGGAAGTCGCAGCCGCCAAGAGTGAAGAACAAGTAGACAAGGCAGTCGTTCGCGCCAAGACCAAGGGGGCGCGAAAACGTAAGTCGGTTGAAGAACCGATCAAGGTTACGCGCGCTCTGCTCGAGGCGTCCAAATCTAAAGCCAAGAAGCCAAAAAAGCCTACGCCGGTAGCTTCGAACGTAAAAGATCCCGAGATGGCGAATCGCTTGAAGCTGCTTCGCCGTCTCAATCCGAAAAAGTCTGAGGCGGAACTGTTGAAAATGATCCAAGTCGAAGGTAAGTCGGCTTCCGCTTCTCCAAAGCAGAAAAAGCGTTGGTTTGCCGCAAAGTCGTAGACCGGCACGGTAGAGATGCACCGCGCCGCACCGATGCGCAGCTCAATCGAGCGTACGAAGAACGGCGCGAACGGGACTTGCGTCGAACCCAACCAGCTTCAGCGGAAGGGCGATCAGCTCATACATTCCAGGCGGAACCTCCGCGAGAACGAGCCCTTCCAGAATCGCCATCTTTTGGCGCAGAACGCGACGGTGTGCGGGTAGCTCTTTGGACTCGAAGAGATCGACGCTCGGCGTATCAATGCCCACGAGCTGGACGCCTTGGCCGTGAAGATGATCGATCAATTCGGGCGAGATCGCGGCGAAGTCCTCGTTGAATTGGTTAGGATCGGGAAACGTGCCCGTCGCCAACAGAACGCGCGGCGCGCACGACTCGACGGGATCGCCCTCGGCGCGTAGCGCGTGGAGGCCGCTCTCCCACGCATCAATGTCGACGCATACGCCACGGGGGACGTTCACCTTGACGACAAGACATGGGCCCAGATAGGTTTCGAGCGGCTGCCGATCTATCGGACAGGCGTCTTTGCCGTAATGGCTTGGGGCGTCGGCGTGAGCGCCGAGATGTACCGTAGCGCGCAGCGTCGACAGCGTGAGGCTGTCGCCTTTCTGCATGTCGAGAAGAACTTCCCTCGACGGCGGCGTGTCGCCGGGCCAAACGGCAAGCGACTCGGAAATCGACGGTGTAATGTCGTAGAGCATAACCTACACACGAAAGACCGGGCGAATCTCCTGCGGAGGGCGAATCTCCTGCGGAGGGCGACGCTCCTGCGGAAACAACGCCCCCGCAGTCGGTGACGTTACCACGGTAGTGATGCCGACGCACCCATTCCCGGTCCAAAAACGACCGCATTCATAAACATTCGTCCCGTTGCTTCAAGGTATCCGCGGAAGACCGGGTCGCCGGCGAACAGAACGATCTGTCCATTGCCGATACGCTCGACCGTTGCGTACGCCGTGTTGGCCCAACGCTCACGAGCTTCGGGCCACATCAAACCGGACAAGCGGATTCGATCGGAAGCGGCGTTCTGCGGGGGCGTCGCGCCCTGCGGGAGATTCGCGCTCCGCAGGAGTGTCGTCAAGCGTACCGGGACCGCGACCGGATACGAAGCCATGAGTGCGTGCGAGCCGCCGATTAAAACCGGAGATCGAAATTCGTTCTCCGCAGGAGACTCGCCCTCCGCAGGAGTGCCGTCCTCTGCAAGAGTGCCGAGCCCGAAACATAGCCAGTGCGTCGGATCGAGGGTGGCTGCAGCCATCACGCCGTTGGGCCTGAAGAGGCGCTGCCAGGCGTCCTTTCGCTTGAGTGCATCCGTGCCGGACGAGCCGTCACCTTTCTTGGAAGATTTCTTGTCGCTCTTAGGTTTTCCGTTACCCTCGCTGACTTCGTCGCCCTCCTCGCCAGGTTTAGCCTCATCTTCCGTTTTCGGCTCGACTACCGCGCTCCCCCAAACAACAGTCGGATCGACCTCGATGTGTCCGAGGGCGCGTTCGCGCTGAACAGCCTCTGCGTATACGTCAAGTTTGTCCAACACGTCGCGCTTGAGTCGTACTGCACTTAGCCCGTGATCCTTGCTCGCAAGAAACGCTGCGGACGCTCGCGATGCGATCAAAGTGCCGCCGCCGCTAATCCAGGTTCGTAGTCGCTTGCGAGTCTGCTCGTTGAGCACGGTTTCCAAGCTCGACGATCCCCACGCGCTCGGAAGAATGATGACGTTGTACGCGCGCAGATCCATTCGACCTAAGCCTTGAATGTTGATCGGCGACGACCGCAGTTCGGTACGAACGTCAATCCTATGCCACATCGCACCGAACGCGGTGGTTGAGATAGGCCACTGCGACGCGATGGCGACGCGCGGCGGCTGCAGAAGGCGGAACTCTCGACCACCCAGGTCCGGTCCCGACTCGCACAGGGCGGTTTGCGCGACGCGTAGATCCAGCGAAAGCCCCGCGACGCTTCGCCGAAGTCGACTGGAAAGGTCGGTCGGGTTTTCGTGCTTGCGGATGAGCACGGCACCGGCCACGTACTCATGCCCGCCGGCGGCGAAGGGTTTGCGTGCCAAACGGGCTTTGCATCCCTCGTTCATGAGACGAATGATGACCCGATGGAGGTCGCTGCTGCGCCCGTCAATCAGATAGCCGTATCCCGGCTGCTCGGCAACGACAACCGGTGGTAAAGTCGGGGCGTTGTCGGCCGTTTGGACATCGTTCGCGGTCGCCGCCCAGTAGGCGTCGAGCCCGTACGCCATCGGCAGATTCCAGGATGTCGTGTCATAAACGCGCGTTCCTTCGTGACGCTCGAGACTTCTGCGTTCCTCCAGCAAGAACGTATCCGACATATGCGGGTCAAACTCGAGGATTGCCTTGATCAGCCGGCGCAGTGGCTGTGCAGCGCTGACCACGAGCGTGCCGGCGGGGAAAACCTTGGAGTCCGTTGTCTCACCCCAGACGTCGACTACGCGCTCGGCACGCACCGGTGCCGAAGCGTAGCCGGACTCGATGCCGTGTCGAGAGAGCACCTCCACGAACCGATCCAACTTCGGCCGGTCGGCCGTGGGCGGAACGAGGAAGACATCTCGATCCGAGACGGCGGCGTCCGAAACGGCCCATCGGCGGTCATCGGCGAAGTCGGCGATGATGTCGCGCCGATTGCTTCGCAAGGTTTCGAGGTTGGCCAGGCTGCTCGTTAGATGATGGTGTACGGCGTCGTGGTAGGTGGCTATCTCGCCCGAGGCTTGCTTGACGGCTGCGGCGTTGACACCAGCTTGTTCGTATAGCAGCCCGATCGCGCTGCGAAGGTTGGACCAGGAGTTCGTGTAGCCCGGATACCATTCTTCGTACCACTCTTGGGTGTAGTAGCTCCAGCCGAATCGGTCGAAGGCCTTGGCCTGATCCGCTGAGAAGCGGCGACGCCATTTCATGTTGGCTTCGGAGATGTTGACGTTGAACGGGCGGCGGGGCGGGTCGAACAGGTAGGTGTCGAGCGATCCCATTTCATGCGAGTCGACGACGAGATGCGGGTTCCATTCACCGATCGCGTGCACGCGGCCACGCGTCTCGGGCTGGACCAGCATGAGCCAGTCACGGTTCATGTCAAAGAAGTAGTGGTTGCCGCGTCCTGCGGACCACAAGCCCGAGTGCTGCATCGCCTGATGGTCCGTGTTGGCGACCTTGCCGGTTAGGTGTTGGAGCTGGCTAAGGTATCGCTCGCGCCCGTCGGGATTCATAAGCGGGTCGATGTGGATGACGAGCTGCTCGCGCAAACGCTTCGTGGACGCGTCCTTGCCCGCAGCGAGTTGGTAGGCCAGTTGAACGGCTGCGTCCGTACTTGAGAGTTCGTCACCGTGAATCGAATAAGCGAGCCAAGCGATGCCCGGTAGCGAGTCGATGATGGTGTCGGCGGCGGCTGACGGGCCGAGCGTTCGTGGGTCGGCGAGCTTGGCGTTGTCCGCTTTGATTGCGTCGAGTCGAGCGTGGTTGTCGACGCTTGTGATCGTCAAGTAGTATAGGGTTCGTCCCTCGTGCGACGTTGCGTAAGGCGTCAGTGTTACGAGAGGCGACGCGTCGGCGAGAGTGTGCAAATAGCGCACGAGCGGCTCGTAGCGAATCGCGCCATCGCCCATCGTGTGACCGACGACGGACTGCGGTGTGGGGATGGCGGCGTTGAGTGTGGCCGGGTCGACGAAGGGGTGTTGTGGCTGTCGATCGGGAGCGTCACCAACCGCAATCGCGGAGGGCGCAGCCCCGATGCAGCCCGCAAGTAGAGCGATGAAGACGCAGCATGAACCTCCTGCGGAAAGTGCAACCTTCTCGGTCGTGTGATTCAAGCCTACCTCCTCGATCTTGCGCAATCGAAAACAGAACTCCTCCGGAGGGCAAAATTACCCTTCGGCGCCCACTAGAAAACCGCGACCACAGAGCTTATCCTGAGTGGGAACGGAGTGCCAGTCTCTGCTCTTCTGGACTTGGCTTGCAGCCGTCAACGGCTCTGCCCGTTGCTGAACGCACATGAGAAAGACGATCGACCAGCCCAGTCATCTGACAAGCGACACTCCTGCGGAGGGCGACACTCCTGCAAAGGGCGACACTCCCGCGAACGGCGACACTCCCGCGGACGGCAACGGACATCGGTATCGGTGGGGCGTCCTCTTCCTGTTTCTCGCCGGGGTTCTTTGGAGTCTTAACGGGGCGCTCATCAAACTTGTCTATGCGGACGGCGAGGGGCCGCACGGCGTTACGATCGCCTTTTACCGGTCACTTATAGCGGGGCTTTTTCTCCTGCCGCTAACTCGCGGGAAATGGCACACGCTCCTGCACACAGCGACGCCCGTGGCAGGGGCCGGGGACGTGGCTACGCGCGGCGCACGATCGCGAAGGTTTCCGCTACCACTCCGTCGGTCGGCCGCGTGGGGTGTAGTATTCTTCACGCTATTGTCGGTATGCTTCGTGATCGCCACAACCATGACGGAGGCGGCCAACGCTATCATTCTTCAATATACGTCGACTTTCTGGGTGTTTGGCCTATCTCCATGGCTGTTGAAAGAAAGACCGGAGCGGCGCGATTTGTGGATCGTTGGTGTGGCGATGGTCGCGGTCGCGATCATCTTCGCCGGTAGCGCAGCGACCAGTGCGACAGGATTGGTCATCGCGCTCGCGGCTGGATTGTCTTTTGGTCTCTTGACCATCATGCTCCGACGCATGCGCGACTGTGATCCCGTGGCGGTGACCGTTCTCAACAATCTGGGTGCGGCGGTGCTGCTCCTACCGGCGGTGCTTTGGATCGGCGACACCGACATGACGGCGCAAACGTGGACGCTTCTCGTGGTTATGGGTGTCGTTCAGTTCGGCGTGCCATACTACTTGTATGCGCTTGGGCTCGCACGCGTACCCGCATACCACGCCGCACTGATCACGATGGTCGAACCGGTACTCGTTCCCGTCTGGACGTACTTCGCCGTCGGTGAAGTCGTGCCCTTGACCACAATTGTCGGAGGTGGTCTTATACTTGTAGCGCTGTTGATCTTCCTGTTGCGACATCGTCGGGACTCGGGAGAGTCGTGCGAAGGAATGGAATGAACACATCGGAACAAAAAAGAGCCGTCGTGCTCGGCTGCGGTCTCGTCGGCTCGATCATGGCGAGGGAGCTGGCGAAGGACGATCGGTTTGACGTGACCGTGGCAGATGTCGCGGAGGAAAACCTGGCTCGTCTTCATGATGAAAAGTCAGTCAAAACGACTTTGGTCGATCTCGGCGATGCCAAGCACGTGCGGGTGTTGGTGGCCGATTACGACATCGTGCTCGGAGCACTTCCGAGTCGGATCGGTCTGGAAGCTCTCGGAGCCGTCATCGACGCGGGGAAGCCGTACTGCGACATATCGTTCATGCCTCAGGACGCTCTGTCGCTTGACGACCGTGCTAAGGCAGCCGGAGTAACCGCCATCGTCGATTGCGGCGTTTCACCCGGGCTGTCGAATATGATGGTCGGCTTCGCCGACGCCCAACTCGATCGCGTCGACACAGCCGTTATCTACGTCGGCGGTTTGCCGAAGGCAAAGACCTGGCCTTTTCAGTACAAGGCTCCGTTCGCTCCTTCGGATGTTTTGGAGGAATACACGCGGCCCGCGCGCTTGGTGGAAAACGGGGCGATCGTCATCAAACCAGCACTCTCGGAGCCGGAGTTGATCGAGTTGCCACGCGCCGGAGCGCTCGAAGCTTTCAATACGGATGGCCTTCGGTCACTGCTAACGACCGTTAAGATTCCCAACATGAAGGAGAAGACGCTGCGCTACCCGGGACACGTAGAGCTCATGCGCGTTTTCCGCGAGACGGGTCTGTTTAGTAAGGAACCCGTCGAGGTGAACGGCGTAACGGTGCGTCCGCTTGACGTGACGTCGAAGCTTCTGTTCCCCCTTTGGAAGCTTGAGGAAGGCGAGGAGGAGTTCACCGTTTTGCGCACGGTGGTCGAGGGTGTTAAGGATGGGAAACGGGTGCGATACACGTTTGACCTGTACGACGAGTATTGCGCCGAGTCGAATATGTCGTCCATGGCGCGAACGACGGCGTTTCCCAACGTCATCGCAGCGACACTGGTCGCGACGGGGGAGTTCACAGAGCCCGGCGTCTTCCCGCCGGAGCTGATCGCTCGGCGACCGGGGTTGTTCGAGCTCTTTGTGGACAGGCTCGCAGCGCGCGGCGTCCACATCACGACTCGCGTCGAAACGCTCGACGCGCTAAACGACTAGCCCAGTACAAAACGAGACGAATAGCTTGACGATCGTGCGTGTACCCGCGACAATTACGGCCGAATGAACTGAGCAGGAAATCCTGGAACAAATTCGCCTAGGGCATTGGAGGTCGGATCGTGAAGTTTTGTGTCGTCGAACTCAAGGGGCAGTCGGGAGCCAAGTTGGCCGTCGAAAAAGAGGGAGGCCTCGTTGTCCTGGACGCCCCTTCTAGCCTTCGCTGCGCGCTCGAGCAGTACGGTGAAAGTGGATTGCTAAAGCTCGCGGCTGCCGCGCTTGCGAAGGGCAATACTACCGGCTCGGTGGTGTCGATGGAGGACGTCACGAGATGGCTTCCACCCGTGCCCGACCCCCGCACGTTCCGCGATTTCTACGCGTTCGAGCAGCACGTCAAAGCCGCACGCGCGAAGCGCGGGCTGGAAATGCTTCCCGAGTGGTACGAGATTCCGGTGTTCTACTTCTCCAACACGGGATCGCTCAAAGGTCACCTTGAGCCCGTCAAGAAGCCTGCCTCTACGGAGTTGCTCGACTTCGAGCTCGAAGTCGCATGCATCATCAGCCACGACGTCCAGGACGTGAGCGGAGATGCGGCCGATGACGCGATCTTTGGCTTCTTGGTTCTCAACGATTGGTCCGCACGTGACCTGCAACGCCAGGAAATGAAATGCTCGCTGGGACCGGCTAAGGGCAAGGACTTCGCGACGTCGATCGGACCTTGGGTGGTTACCAAAGACGAACTGGCCGACAAACGCGTCGGACCCGGCCGATATGACTTAACGATGCTCGCGCGAAAGAACGGTAAGGAAATCTCGCGCGGGAATTTCAAGGACGTTACCCACGACTTCACAAAGATGATCGAGCGCGGATCACGCGACGTGACGATGTACGCCGGCGATTTGGTCGGGAGCGGAACCGTAGGCACGGGCTGCATTCTCGAAATCGGGACGGACGTGTCTGACGGTTGGGTTGAAAAGGGCGACACGATAGAGCTGGAAATCGAGCGGCTGGGCACGCTAACCACGCCGATCGTTTAGGTCTATAATCCGGCGGCGCGGCCGGAGGTGCACTCGGAGGAGGCGACGTGTCTGGTCCCCAGCGTACCGCTCCCGAGTCAGGGGTTCACTTGACTGCGGACCACCGAATGCTGCTTGAGATCCGCGATACGCTCTACGAAGGAAGCTGGGACGATTTTCTGCACGATCTGAGGGCGAAGGCTGAGTCGCGCCCGCGCGTGTTCGACACCGTGCCCGACTCCCCCCGAATCAAGGAAACCATCGCCAGCCACGTCACGATGATCGAGCAGATGCGTGATTGGGAGCGCCAAAACGGACGGGCGATCCAGCTTGAGGGCGATCCCCAGAGTGCTCACTAGCCGCGACGATTGGGGCCGAGGCGTTTGACCACGTGGGGGGTCGGAGCGTAAACTTCATGTAGGATTAGGGCGACCGTCGGCCTCGCGAACAGGGTAGGTTATCCCGCCTTGTTCACGAAGC
>JADFRO010000390.1 GCA_022561255.1 Planctomycetota bacterium
CGCGCCGCGCCCGTAAGGAAGCGGTCCTGTATCGTGGACGAAAACCGCTCCCTCACGGGAGCTTCGCTCTCCGCAGGAGCGGCGCGGATTGGCAACGGCATTCGCTCCCTCACGGTCGCGGCTCGGTTTGGCGAAGGCGTTCACTCTCATACGGTCGCGGCTCGGATTGGCGAAGGCGTTCACTCTCATACGGTCGCGGCCCGGATTTTCAGGACTCTTCTGATGCACACTCTAACCCGGCAGCCCCTTATTGATTACGAGTTCCATTGCGTCGGCGAAGCGATCGACCTCGCGCGTCGTTGAATAGGTGTTCGGCGTTACGCGGATTCCGTTGATGTGTTCGTGTTTGATCGGTGTTGTAACGATACGATGCTTCTTGAACAGATGGGTGTTCAAGGCGCCTGCGTCGACCCCTTCGATTCCGATCGTTGCGATGCAGCAGGACTGAGCTGGATCGAAGCTGGTGTAGATCGTTACGCCCTTTTGTCCGAGCAACCTCTTGGCCCAGCGGTCGCGCAGATAGCGGAGTCGGGCGGCTTTTCGCTCGGCGCCGATGCTGTTGTACATGGCCAGCGCCTCGGCGATGGCGAGACGCGGAGCGGTGGGGTGGGTTCCGATTTCCTCGAACTTGCGGATGTCGTCGACTCTATCGGTCGGCGGGGCCATCATGGGCCAAAGTTTGGCGATCTTGGACTTGCGAACGTAGAGCATGCCGGTTCCGATCGGAGCGCTTAGCCACTTGTGCAGACTCGTGCCGTAATAGTCGCAGTCGAGGTCGGCGTGTTTGAAAGGAAAGTGGGCAAACGCGTGGGCACCGTCGACGACGACTTCGATACCGCGTGGTCGGGCGAGTTCGACGATCTTTTTGATCGGAAAAATTTGCCCCGTCAGGTTGGTGATGTGGCAGACGAGGATCACCTTCGTCTTGGGCGTTATGTTCTTCCTATACAGCTCGACCAGTTCGGCGGGGTTTTGGGGTGGTGTGGGGATGTTGAAGGTTTTCAGCACAATGCCTTCGCGCGTTCCCCGCTGGCGTAGGGTGTTGAGCATGCGCGGATAGTCGTGGCTGGTCGCAAGGACTTCGTCGCCGGCTTTGAGGTCCATTCCGAACAGGCACGTTTCAAGGGCTTCGCTGGCGTTTCTTACGATGGCGATCTCTTCCGCGTCGCAACCGAAAACGTCAGCCAGTCGCTCACGAACGGTTTCCACCTGCGGATCGAGCACGGTCCAAAGATTTCTCGGCGGCAGATGATTCGTAAACTCAACGTGTCGGTGCATCGCGTCCAAAACGATGCGCGGAGCCGGTGCCACACCGCCGTTGTTGAGATTCGTTAGCGATCGATCGACGTCGTACGCCTGCTGAATCTGTAGCCAGAAGTCTTCGTTTTGGGCGAGGGCGTCAGCCGAGGCGTCACCGGCGTCTGCTACGGCTGCGCGAACGCGCTGCAGTGCGTCGTCACGAAGGAAGGCTGCACCCACAGCGGCTGTCGCGGCTGCTGATCTGATGAAATCGCGTCTTGTTGTGGTCATGGAACACTCTCCATTGTTTCGCGCGATCGTTGCGTGCGGAGACGACTCAGGGACGTCGCCGACGAGCGTATGACGAAGCTAGCGCTCATGAGGCGAATCCACCGAGCGCAAGTCATCGGCACGAGCGAGGTTCACCCACTTCAGCGTTTCGAATCTCGATCGTACGTCTTTATCCCGGGCACACAACCGTTGCGCCGAACGATGGTATGGGGAGGTGTTGACGGACATTGGTCACACACGTCGGCGACACCGTCGCCGTCCGAGTCGCCGCCACAGTCGGTGCCCGGCCCTACGAAAACCCCTCCGATGTTTGTGCAGGTCTCGGAATCCCTCACCGAGCAACGGCCCCGCGTGCAGCATGCCCCGATGACGGGCGGCACAGCGTCGACGTAAATGGTCAGATTGGTGATCGTGTCTGCGCGAGCCGTTTGGGTCGCCCAGAACGGGACGCCGGTCTCGCCCTCGCGGATGACGTTGGCGAACAGATTCTCCAGAACGAGCGTGTAGAGTCCGGGCGTCATCGGCACCGTCACCGATCCCGCAGCCAGGATGGCTGGCCCGCAACCGGAAGGCTGGGCCACGCCCGTAAGAACTGTGCCAATC
>JADFRO010000084.1 GCA_022561255.1 Planctomycetota bacterium
GGGTGGTTCGCTTGGCGACGGCGACTTCCCGTCTTGTTGCCCCCGAGCGCAGATCCTTTCCGTAGCGCCGGTGCATCCACTCGACCCAGCGCCGCTCGAACTCTTCGACGGCTCCCTCTTCGTCGATGCCGATCGCAGCGGCACATGCGGCGTCGTGCCCACGACCCGCGGCGAGTTCGCCCAGAAACACCTGCATGGCTTCAGCCCCTGCCTCGAACAAATAGAGCACGACAGCGGCTGACTGTTCGTAGAATAGTGCTACGCGCGCGGGGTATCTCTTCTGATCGAAAAGATCGCGCATGCGGAAATACTCACCGGCCACCACCTTCCGCGCCAGTCGCGCCGCCTCTCCGTAGTGATCCCGCGTCTGTTCAAACCGCCCGGCGACCGCTTCATGAAGCCATTGAGGCGGTCGACGCCCGGCGAAAAACTCGTTGAGCACGGCGTGGGTGAGCTCGTGCGGCAGCACGCTTTCGATACCGTATTTCCAGACTTCCCCGCTACTTCTACCGCGCGACGACCTGTTGGAACCTTCGGAGCTAAAGTCGGGTTTAAGCTGGAACAGAAGGATCAGTTGCGTCTTGCCGGTAACGTGGCTCATCGTCACGCCAGCCGTTCCGGCTGGACCGCCGTGCTGCTGATAATCGCGAGCGGATTGGTAGACGAGAATCGGGAAACGGACCGCCCACGACCGACCGCCGAACAGTCGGTCGACCATGAAATCCAGATAGGTTTCGGCTCGCTCTCCGATCAAACGCGACAGGCGCTCGTTCGTTGAGTAGACGGTAAAGTGTTCCGTCTGGTGCGCGAACGGAGGCACGTCGTAGTCGTGCGGAGGGGGAAGGATCGGAGGAAGATATCGGGAATCTTCGATAACCTCCAGACCGTCCCAGTCGATGTCGGGCATCGGGATCTTGAAGGGGTCGACACGATTGGTCGACGCTGAGAAACCCGAGACGTCCAGAGCGTCGAGTTGCTCGCGGCGGAGGCGGCTGAGCGCGCGCTGAGCTAGGCCTAGGTTGGTCTTGCTGTGGGATATCGCAATTAGATTCGTCCACGCCTGGATCGCCTCATCAATCCGATCCGTTTGCTCGTAGGCCTGGGCAAGCAGGATACGGGCTGCTTCGTGCGCCGGATTGCGATCGATCTCCTGGGTAAGCATTTCGATCGCCGCGAAGCCCCGACCCGACCGTAGCAACGTCGATGCCTGCTCGAGGTTCGAGGCAAGGGCACCTTGTGTGAACAGGGCAAGACCGACAAGTGCGACCCTACACATGCGTCCGCCCCTTCGCTCTTTTCACCGACTTGACCATCTCGTTGAACCGCTCGTCCCTGTCCGTAAGCAAGCCTCGAAGATCGCGGAGGGCGTGCGGATGCAGTTCGACCTTCCTCCTCATGTACGCGTAGAGGCGCGATACGGGTTTCGCGCGTTTCAGGAATTCGTCGCAGCGCAGAATCCAAGCCGCCCTGCCTGCGCCCGTCAGTCGCCCGCTACGCCGATCGAACGGCGGTCGAAACGTTTCCGGGCTAACCTCCACCGCCTCCTTGAAGAGACGTTCCGCAACGCCCATCAGATGCGTAAGCTCCGATCGTACGAGGTCGAGCTCAAAGCCGCGACCGTAGTCACCGAGAATCGCCTGCGCCTTGAACAGCGCCGCCTCGGCACCGAAGAGGTTGTCGAGGTAGGGCAGGTAGGTGAAAATGTTACCCTGCCCGCCGGCGTTTCGAACGGAAAGGTAAGTCTTGTCGAAATCGAGACCGGTGGCGAACGCCTTCACGCTCATTTTGTCCTCAACGAGTAGCTGTTCACAGTACTCCTCGAGGGCAGCCCGCATTACGTCGTGATCGCGGAGCGATTGCGGCTCGCGAGCGCGGTTGCGTAGATCGGGATCCGAGAGGAAATTCCGGGCGTGCTTGTCGCCGACGTAGCGTAAGTCGTAAGCAGCGTTCGCTTCAAAAATGTCGAGATGGGCCTTGGCTCGGACGCGCTCAGGCGGCAAGGCGCCTTGAAGTTTCGCACGAAGCAGTTGATCGACCTTGTCCCAGTTCCCAAGGCGCTCGTTAAGTTCAATGACCAACCAATCGCTATGTATGCGCAGCGCCGGGTCGTCGCCCCCATCGCGGAGCGTCTCCAGCCGGTCGAGGGCGCGGTGGTACTTGCCCAGGTCGTAGTCCGCCTGAGCGTTGAGCACCGCGCGGGGCCCAAGTGCAAGACCGTCGAAATCGCTGACGGCCTCAAGATCAAGCTCGTCGACCGACTCGATGATGCGATCAATCCGGCTGCGGGATACGCTACGACTTCCAAAACGGGTTTCGATACGAACCGAACGACTCGTGCGAACGACGATGCGGCCCTCGATGAACGTCCCGTCCTTCAAGACGATCATCTCAGCGGTTACGGGCGGAGCGATGGCCAGGAGTAACGCCGTCAACGCCGGACGCGATGTCGCGCGTCTCACGAACCGTGCCAACTCCATCATCTATCGCCCCACCTTTCGTCCGTAAGCCGTAAGAAACACATTCATCACGAGCTTTCGCGCATCCGCGGGAACGGGTCCGCGACACCCCGGGAAATATTGGTACCCGATCCCGGACGAAAGATCATGTGCACTGAACACACCGACAGGCCGACCGTCCCAGCGAATCGAATACAGCTCGCATCGCCCTTTCTTGGAAAAGCGTTTTTGAAGTGCCCGGCGCATGCCAACGCGCACGACGTCGAAACCCTGTGAGCCCTCTATCGCTCCGGTCACCAGGGCGTCAGTACTGCGCATTTTCTCCAGCACGACCCGGCCATCCAGGCCTCTCAGGAAGTCCATGAAGCGTTTGGCCCAACGCGGATTCCCGCTCGCAACGTCCACGAGAAGAAACGTCCCCGCTTTAAGTGCGTTGCGCAGGCGGACTTGATCCGCAGCCGAAACTTCCGCGTCTCCCGCGACGGTCACCCAAACAACATCCGCCTCATCCGGTTCATCTGCGGCGGATACGGCTACTCGATAGTGCGACTGCATCAGACGGCTCGTCGTCTCCAGGAGATTCGGATGAGCCGGGACGGAACCTCCTACCTGCATAAGAAGGGCTGACATCGATCGTGAAGTCGCCGCACCAACGGCGTAGGTTGAACGTGCGAACGAACTCCGCCCCGGCACCCCATCCGTCGCGTAATCCAACAGATTGTTCATGAACGCGAAGGACTCCGGATGGGCGTCGATCTGATGTAGATGCCACTGACACGCCCAGCTCTCTTGCGGAATGAAGAGAAAACGCCGCAGCCCGTTTCCGATACCCAACATGCCCTTAACGTCAAGTCGCCGCTCACCGACCTTGAAGATCGCCGCGTCGGAGGGCACCTCCGCCAGCTTATACTCGGGGAACGTCTCCCGCACGCTCGTTATAACTGCACTGCGTGTCTCGGCCGAGCCGTCGGTTATGTCGATCACCACCGATCCGCCCGCGAAACAGTACTCGCGTATCTTTCGCCATTGCTGCTTGGACCAGTTCGGCTTGTCGTCGAAGATCAGGAGTAGAATCGGCACCTCGACCAGTTCTCGAACGGGGCGATCAATCGTCGTACGGCGCCAATTGAGCTGTCGTCCTCGCTCGGCTGCGAGATACCGGACCAAATGGGGCACGTCACTTCGAAACTCGCTCCATCGCTCCTTCGGTGAACCGACGATGATGCGCTGGCAAACCGTCGGCGCGCCTCCGGCTGCGAAAACGGAAAGTGCGCGTGCCGTGCGTAACGGTGACGGATTTTCGGCGAAGGTGTCATCCTCTGCTCGCACGCCGAACATCGCGGTCGTCGAGTCATAGTGACGCAGCAACAGACGCGCCGATTCCGAAAAATGATCTTTCCCGTTAAACTGAGATAGGCCGGACACCGAGCCCAGGAAACCCAGTCGCTCCGCCTCGATGAACGGATCGCTGTCGGAAACAAGCGACCCGCCGCTTCGAAACGGTTCGCCGTAGTTTTTTTCCAACCAAGCCAGCGCCCCGGCCGCCGTACGAAGTTGCTTACTGCTCGCCCGAAACGCACCGCATCGCCGCCCGTTCATGCCCGAGGCCATGTCCACCGAGGCGATAAGCGCCGCCGCACCCGAGGCCGTGTAGGCGCTCGTTGTCGCCTCACCGACGCCTCCGTACCGGGCTAGTTTGTGTGAGTAGCCGCCGCCGTAACTGCGGGCGTCGGTCCAGTATTGCATCGCCCGTTTCCACGCACCGCGATCCGGATCAACTCCGGCGAAGCGTGCTTCACGCAGGGCCATCAGCGCCGCAATCGAATCGTCGTGCGAAGACGTCGCTTCTTCCACATCCACACCGCTAGCCCGCGCGGAACGACCGGCCCAACCTCCGTCCTTCGACTGCCCGTCCGTCAGGAAAACAGTATCCGTTCGTATCACACGATCGTAACGTCCAAGCCCGCCGTATCGTGAGAGGCAAGAGAGCCGGCGCGCCACGGTCTGCACACTCCAGCGCTGTTTGGAGTCGGGAACCTGCTCGGCTAGCCACTCCAAGGCGGCGTGAACGTGATCGCCTTCGCGATCGAGCTCTGCAAGTGCTGACGCAACAGCCGCCGTAACGGCGACGCTTTGTTCGAGATCCTCCGAATCACCCCAGTGACCGTCGGGTTGCTGCAATTCCTTAAGCGCATCGGCGCTTCGCAGAAGGACTTCGGCGACCCGGTCCTCCAGCACGCTTCTAATGGGAATGTAACGAACGGGAACCGGCATCGATGTATCGGCGTCTGCGCCGGACTTCGACTCGAGCTCTCGGAAAGAAAAACGCCTTAGCGTAAACGCGTTCCCAAACTGGGTCGGCTTGAGAACAATCCACGCCGCACCGGTCTGACGTTCAAACAAGGGGACGTTGACTCGCCCGTGTGGAAAGAGCAAGCGTTGGATGCGGTCCGAGCTTTCAGCCACGGCCGGGCGAATCGTGATCTCAGCGCCCAACCGCTGACCGTCGGCCCACAACGCCGGTATGATCGCCTCGATGTCGTCCCGACCGCGACGATCGGAGCCGCCCTCGAACTCCCATTCATACGTTCGCCCCCCGCGCACCGCTCCGCTGAGCCTGAGCCAGAACTCGATCTCATCGATTTGAAGATCCGCGCCGGACGACTTTCTCGTCTGAACGACGAGCCCCTCTCCGGTGAACCCGACGAACAGATCTCGACGCACTACCGACGCAGCCTTGCGCGAGCGCACAACGACACGACCGAAGTCCAGTTCCGGGTCGTCGAACGCGAAGAAAACGACCTTGCCGCCCGGGCCGTCACGTCCAACCGCGCGAGCAAACGGAGCCTCATCGTAATGGCCGATCGCCACGAGGTTCGGACCCGCAAGAACTCTCGCCGGCAAAGGGCCTGCGATGATGCACGCAAGAGCCAATGCGGCGTAGCGCGGAAGAAAAATTCGCAGCATCGAACGGTCCCCGACGATCAGGCCAGTCCGGAAAATTGACGAACGCCGCGCGCCCAACAGGAAATGACCGCCGACCGGAGGTCTCGTCGCGGCTCCGCCCTAATCTTACCGCGCTCCCTCGATGCGGCAACCGGGTTCCGGAATCACGAGTCCCCAGCCCGGAAAGACCGTCGGGATTCACGATCGCGGACCCTCCGCCGGACCGCGTCGTCCGGCGCTGATTCGGCCATTCACACGGTCCGGATATGGACTTGTCACGCTCTTGCGCTTTCGATATAATACAGCGGAGGTCGTGGCCTGTCCGTGGACTTAAGCGGGCGGATGTTCACGTTGGAGGATCAGTCTTCCCATTCACCGCGCCACTACAACATTCCGGGCTTTCCAGTCGGGTCTTACTGCTCAACGCGCACTACATGGCCTTGCGCATCGTGAGCGCGCGGCGCGCGTTTAGCTTGCTGTTCAAGCGAGACAACCTCCGCAATCCCATCGCCGAAGTCGTCAGTGTTGAAGACGGCCGCTACATATCGTACGACTTCGAGGACTGGGCGGAACTCAGCGCCTTCAAAAGAGAGTTCGAGCCTGCCGAGCACGACTGGGTCCGGACCGTGCGCTTTCAGATAGCCGTACCGCGCATCGTTCGCGTCCTGACGTTCGCAAAACTCCCCAAACAAGAAGTAAAGTTCAATCGTCGCAACCTGTTCGCGCGGGACGACAACACTTGTCAGTATTGCGGGCGCCGATTCCCCACATCGCAACTCAGTCTGGACCACGTCGTTCCGCGGTCCCTGGGTGGGCGGGCGAACTGGCAAAACATCGTCTGCGCCTGCCTGCGCTGTAACGTCCGAAAAGGTGGACGGACGCCGCAGCAAGCGCATCTTCGTCTGATTCGCCCCCCGGTCAAACCGTCGAGAAACCCGGCCGTAAGCATAACCCTCTCCGACAATCGCTACGCGTCGTGGAGACAGTTTCTCAATGCCGCCTATTGGGACGTTGAGCTTAAGTAGGAGCTCTCCACCTCAAAGAGCCCGCACACCTCCTCCCCCCCTTCGAACCGTCCGAGCGACCGAAAACACGGCACGACAAGAAATTTCAGCCTATTGCCGAAAACCCTTAGAAGATTTCGTATGCTTAGTTTGGATAAGGCGCGCCGGGTTCCACCCCGCGCGACGGTAAAACGTGGACGTTTATGAATGACGCGAACCCGAACACGAACCCGCAACGTTCTTGAGGACTCGATCTCGGAGCAGATCTACGTCGCGTTCTTTCGGCGCCAGGGCTGCCAGGATGCCGTCCGCGAAGGACGAGCGCACCCCCGCGCACGCTGGGAGACCAAACTAACGATTCGTGTGCAGGACAGCGGGACGACCTGGGACATGCCGCGAGAGCTCACCGTTCAAACCAAGGACATCTCCTGTGGCGGATTCGCTTTCGTTCACAGCCAGTTCCTCTACCCCGAGACGATCATTCGCCTCCGCCTCGACATGCTGCCCAACCGGCCGATGGTAACCGGCGTTGTCACCGAGTGCGTTCACGTCGACGGCCATCTGCACCGCGTCGGTGTGAGGTTCGTCGAATCCACCACGTCGGACGAATAGCGCACAGCAATCCGCGGCGTACACCGTCTTCCACCCACCGAAACGCCCTTTCAACAACCGCCCGAGTTGCGTCCGTCAGCTTGTGCGGCTACGGTGGCACGCCTAGGGGTCCGGCACCGTGGCTGTCTTTCGGGAGGATCCATCGGTCGTCGCGCGTTGTGTAGGAATCGCCGATCTATCACCCCTGTGAAGCAGAAAGACGCATCGTCTTGAAAGCAACACCGGAAATTCAGATTTCGGCTTTCCTGGCGAACAAGCCCGGCGTGGTCGCACACCTGTGTAGCGCGCTCGCGGATCGCGGCGTCAGCATTCGCGCGATGACCGTCCTCGACACCGTCGACGTGGGAACGGTCCGCATGCTGGTTGACGACGTTGAGGTAGCGAAAGCCCTCGACCATGCCGGCGCCGCGTACGTCGAGGTTCCAGTGATTTCGGTTCCGATTTCCAGCCGTCCCGGAAGTTTTGCATCGATCGCCCGCACGCTCCACGACGCGGCCATTAACATCGAATACATCTATGCGACGGCCGTACCGGGAATGGACGTCAGCCTGGGAGTCTTTCGCGTATCCGACCACACGGCCGCCCTGGCGCTCGACTTCGAGCCGCTAGCCGAGGTAGCGGAAGCAGGCTAGACAAACGCCCGACCCGAGTTCCAGGTCATTGCCGGTTGCAAAAGTGAACGTCGTATCGAACACGCCGGCCCAAGTACGTCGTGTCAGGATCACCGGCGAGCGGCGGAGCGTGTCGATGCCGCTTCACCACGACGCGATCCAGTGCAACCCTGCGAGCAAGCTCCACCAGACTCGCCGCATCCGGATCCGTACCTACCAGACTTCGCAACATGCGCAGCTCGTTCTTCACCAGCGCGGACTTGTGGGTTGGCGGATACATCGGATCGACGTACACAACGTCGGGTGCATATCTTTCTTCCATTCGATTCAGAACGTCGCAGGCATCACCCTCGATGAGCGTCATACGAGAAACGACCTCACGAAGTCCGGCGTCGCCGCAGGCAGCAGCCCTGGCCAGTCCGTCGCGCAGCATCGCCGCCAGCACCGGCGATCGCTCTACAATAGTAACGATACCCCCCAAACAGGCGAGCGAAAACGCGTCTCGACCGAGCCCGCCGGTCGCATCCAAAACGCTGCGCCGCTGGCCGCGAAATCCCACGGCACGGGCGAGCGGCTGTTTGCCGCTGCGCAGAGAAGTCCGTCGGTAGCCTGTCGCGCCACCCTGAAAATCCACGACGATCGGTTTACAGCGCCGCTGGGCGGGATCGTACAACTCCAGCCGCTCAGCCGTTGCCGTCAACACCAATCGCGACGCCGGTCCGTCTTCGTCCAACTCCCGAAGCGGCACGGACAACTCCGCAGCGAGCCGCTTGGCTCGTTCGGCGGAAGCAGGATCGTGTTCGTCTGCAACAACGACGACGGGTATCGACGGTGCGCCGGACCGGTCCGCCCCGGACGCGCCCATATCGAAACATGATTGCGTATGCTGATCGGTCACAACGTCACCGAGACGGATCATGGCTACGCGAGGCGCGTGGCGACTCACCATAAATCGCCGCGTGTAGATGAGCGACGTCACCTCGCCGAAACATCACGAGAATCCATATGAACACCGGCGCGATGTAGCTCGTCACAGGTGACATGGAAAACACCTTAAGACAAACAGTCAGCGCCGACTTCCCAAGCGTGCCGAGTTGGTAGGTCGCCAGCACGTTGTCATCGCTGAACACGTTTAGAAATCGCAGGTACAGCTTCAGACCAACGAACAAACTGATCAGCCCCAACCCCAAGACAAGCCCTTTGCCGCGACGGCTCCAGCGGAGCGGTGTTGCTAGAATCAGTCCGACAAGGAACGCGGTCGGAAGGTATCCCATCGTGCGACTTGCCATGTCGAGCGAGCCGCTCGAACCACGCCCGACGTTCTTCAGGCGGACCCGTGTATCGTACTTGTTGGACCCGCCGGGAAGCGGCTCGAAATAGATGCGCCCGGATCGCCCGAACACACGAAAAACCAGGTTGCCGCACGCACGAAACGACGCGCCGTACAGGTCCGGAAGGGCTCGAAAGGGAAGCAGAAACACGGCGTAGACCAATCCCACCTTGACGAAATAGGCAAGAACGGTCCTAGCCGGCCGCATAAGCGGTACGCACTTTCGGCTTAGTCGCCCACAACGCCCAGACAACCCAAAAGAAAAGTGAAAGGACAATAAACGCCGGTTGCCAGACGTCGATGTGCATGATCTCAAACGCCGAGGGCCAGTACACGCCGGTGTAGAAGAGAGAAATGATCCGGACGAGATTCATCAGCAGCAGTAGCCCCGTCCCTAAGGCCAAACCCGGAAACTTCGAACGAAGCGAAGTCGGAAACGCCAGAACCGCCGCCGCGAAAAGCGCAATCGGCTCGATCGCGTCACAACCGTGCGCGATGTTGACGGAGTATCGCGACGAAGCGATCGTCGTCTTTGACGCGGAAGCGCCCTCGCCCACCAGGTTCAGAAGCATGACGGACGCATCGGCGTTCAATATTTGAAGGCCGGGCAACACCTTCTTGTTTAGAAACGGGATGAACGTTATCGCGTAGAAAACACCCAGGAGAACCGCGAAACTCACGACGAATGTGAAAACCGGCTTCTTCGATCCCAGCACGGGTTGAGACGCCCGCTGAGCACCGTCGCCCGAAACACGTCGCTCGGACGTCGTCGCCGCCCCGCCCTTGTCTTTGCGTGATTTGCTCACCGAACGGTCACCCTCAGATTCGAGTCGATGTAAGCCCGTCGCCGCGGTCGGCCGCAGGCACTCCCCTCGCCCCAAGACCTACCGAATCAGCCATTCTACCCGCGTGGCTCCCTCGACGCCAGCCGGAGGAGCGGGAAGGGGCTTTTG
>JADFRO010000085.1 GCA_022561255.1 Planctomycetota bacterium
TACTCACCCGCCGCTCGTTCGATCAACGCATTGTCCAGCGTTTCGCCGAGCGGATAGATGAAGTATTCATCACTTCTACGCCCGACACCGCCCGTCTGGTGCACGAAAACGAGCTCGCCACCGTCGAAATCGTCGCCGACTTTGTAGAAATCCTCCGAGTTCGATTGCGAGTTGTGAACCATGACCTCCTCGACCCGCGTGTCACCGATGCGGCGCAGGAGGGCCATGCAAATCTGCAGTTGACGTCCGTTGGCCCAGGGCTTGGGACGGTCGGGCTCCGGCCGTGGTTTGGGGATCACCGGCGTCTGCTTCACAATCTTCGGCGGCGGTGTGTCGCGAACGGTAACCGCAACCTTCGCCGTTGCGGTGTGGCCGAATGCGTCTGTTACCGTCAGCGTATAGTTCTGCTTTCGAGGAGTCTCGGTATCGACGCGCGGGTTGGCGATCGTTGTGGAACTCAGGCCTTCTTTGGGCGTCCAGGAAAACGTGTAGCCGCCGAGCCCTCCAACCACCCTCGCGTCCAGCGTCGTCGACGTACCCTTCAGAACGCTTAGCTTCGGGCTGACTTCCACGCGCAGCCCAACATATTCCTGAAACGGCTCTCCACTCCAGATCCTGGAATAATCTCTGCCCGCGTGGTGGACGTGCTTGTCCGGCCGGTCGATCTCTTTCGGTTCCAACTTGCCGACGATACGATGTTGCGGAAGAATCCACACCTCGACCGGGACGCGAATGTTCACCGTGTCCTTCGTAGCACCGCGTCCTGATGATCCCGCGGGTGACAGCGACGGGGAACCGATGCGCGTAAGATACGGCAACTCCGCGAGATCGCGAAGGAAGGCAATGCCTTTGGGAAGCGTCCCTGTGGCGGATACCGTCACGGTCGACTTGATCAAACCCGTCTTCCGATCGGACGAGGGACGGCTCTGCGCAACCTTGGCGTTCTTCAGTCCATGCTTTTCGATCAGCTTATTGATCCGATCGCGTACGTCGATCGCAACGCTTTCCGCATCAAACGAACCGGCGCGACCAACCCACGAACGATACGCATAGCGCGCCTCCTCGACGCGCGCCGCAACCGCTTCAAGGCGATCGAGCACCACACGTCGCTTGGCGATCCTCTCGTCGAGCGTCAGCCATTTCTCGATCCAATGAGGATAGACAACCTGGCTGAACAGCGCATAGACAATCACGACACCGAACAGCGAAGCCAGGATTTTGGTCCTCTTATCCATAATTCTACGTCGCACGCATCATGTCGCCGCGACCGAGACCTAACCTCTCCCCGACCGCCGCTTGCTCTTCTTGGTGTCGTCGTCTTCGAGAATCTTAATCGTAAAGTCCTGCCAGAACGTATATCGCTCGCGCTTCTTTTCCGTCTGCGGTCCGACGCGGACGCTGAACCGGGGCTTATCGCGGCCCGGGCGCCGAAAGTTCATGAGGCTGTGACTGACCTTGGTTGCGGTATCTCGACTCTTGGCCTTGGTCTTGAGCACGACCCGTGCGCCGTCCTGGCGCATGTCGATGTGGGTAAAAACGAGCTCATCCGAAGGCGGCAGCACAGACATCACATCGTAGAGCACGTCGACCCAGACGTGTTGGTCCTCATCGAACACACGGATCCGCTCCACGAAGTCCAGGAACTTCTTGTTGTCCTTGCGCGTCGCCTCATGTTCGTCGATGAGTCGTTCGATACGGGCGAGCTCGGCACGTTCGTCTCGCGTAGAGCGTTCAAGACCGATCACCGGGGCCAGTAGAAGCAACACAACGGCTGCGGCCACAAACGGAGCCTTCTTCAAACGCTGCTGCGCAACCGAAACAGTTTTTTTCGGGTGTAAGAAATCGAAGTGTACGACCGCCCCGTCCGCTTGCCCCAGAACCAGCCCCAGGGTGGACGCGAACGCCGACGCCGCCGCACCTTCTTGCGGCTCCCAGCCGAACGACGAGGCCGGGTTGTAAAGCTCCGTCGTGACACCAAGTTTCTTGTGAACCGCTTCCGCAAGCGACTCCTCGACGCCCAAATCACCCGCGATGACCATGTGATCGATCTGGGCGCCGGCGTCCGTAGCGCGATACGCCTCGATCGAACGCGTCACCTCCACGAGAAGCGAGTCGATGATCGTCCGGCCACGCTCGCCGCCGACTTCGCCCTTACCAACGTCGTCAGACCCTTCAGATTCCGCAGCGGGCACGAAGGCAAGATGCGGGGCGTCGTCTTCCTGGGTTTCACCTCCTGCAGCCGCCTCCGGAATCGATACAGAGGCTGCGCGCGAAAAGACTAGGCTTGAGTTGTGGATGACGTCGATCTCCGTCAGCGTCGGACGGACGTCCATGAACAAGACACGTTCGGGCATCGCATACTTAAGCAGCTCGCATGCGGCCACCGTGTTGGCGTAGGGTCGCAGACCGACACGCTCCAGCTTCAAACCCGCGGCTGCGATCGTCGCCTCATACTTCTCCAGCAGCTCGCGCCTGACGGCTGCGACCAGCACGTCGGCGGTCGGCGCATCTTCTGTTGCCGTTGCCGAAGTTACGAAGTCGATAACCGCCTCGCCTGCGGGAAATGGAAGCTCTTTGGCGATCTGAATCTGAACCATGTCCGGCAACTCTTCCGGTCGAACGACGGGAAGCACGAGTGTCTTGAGAATCACCTGGTCGCGCGGCACGTCGACGATGGCGTGTTTGGTGTGGATCTGCTCGCGGTCGAGGACGCGACGAATGTGAGACCCCATCTGCTCAGGGTTTGTGGAATCGCAATCGGGAGGAATCACCGCCGAGAGCAAACGATCGATCTTCAGTCCGCGCTTTTGAACAAACGCGTGGACGATGCGAAGTGTGCGCGCGTCCCAATCGATGGCTACGACTCGGTTAGCTCTTCCTCTAATTGGCACGTTGCTGCTCCAGATCCTCCTCGCGAATCGGATAGGCTCCGCCGAGGTAACTCAGGTCTCTATAGTACACCGTCTGGGCGATCGGACCTACCAGGTCCACGACAACCTGCAATCGGGTTACCGTTCCCAGATGATCCGCATAGCCCAACGACTCGATCGAGAATTGCTGCGCGCGAGCCGTTAAAAACGGAGCAACCTCCGCGAACGTTTCGGCGTCGACGATTCCCTCGCTCAACAACCACGCCGGCGTAAGCAGTGCGTCTGCGTCGGGCTGATCGCGCCGGGCCAGGATCATGTCGACCTGCTCGCTACTGAGCCACCCCACGCTCAGCAACACGACGCGAGTGGCGGTATTAACATTGATAAGGCCCTCGATCCTCCGCTCCCCCGCCGGTCGCATCGTCGCTACGTCCATCAGCACGTCCAGATGCCGCGGCGTCAGAGGGCTATCAACGATTTCCTCCCCGATTTTCTGAGGCAACATTAGCGACGCTGGACTTCGCATCGGCGCCGCCGCAGCCCCAACATCACCCGTTCCACCCTCTGCTTGCTGATTTTCATCGTCGCCGGAACCGGCAGAGTCGACTCCTTCGTCGCCCGTGTCGCCTTGCGGCGTGCCGAGCGGTTCAGCCGTACCCTGTGAGTCATCCGTCCGGTCGCTTTGACCTTCAATCTGGTCACCGCTGTTTTCAGTCGTGTCCGGTGCGGTTGGGTCGCGAAGCTGAGCCATTGCCACCAGCTTGCCCTCAACGAATTCAAAACCACTCACAGCGCCGGATGCCGGCGCTTTGAGACCCTCCGGCGGTTTGTTTCCCTGGAAGTCGCCCAGAGGCTGGGGCACCATACTTCCGCGCCGCGGACCACGCGGGTTCGAGCCCGGCGGCGTCCCGCTCGGCCGTGGTCCGGAGCGACCCTGCCCGCCTCTCACTCCGCCGCCTTGGAGGCCGCCGCCCGCAGGACCTCCACCTTGTGCGCCACCGCCCCCACCACCTTGTGCGCCACCGCCCCCACCACCTTGCGCACCGCCGCTAGCCTGATGCGTTGCGGCAACAACAAAGTCCACGATCGCGGGCTCATCAGGGAAAACGAGCGCGAGCTGCTCGCGAACACCGCTTTCGGGCCCCAACAAATAGATGCGTTCTCGGTTGGCGTTGCTGACGTTGGACTCGTAGGAGTGAACGGTCAGTAGGGGATACAATCCTCTGTTCAACCGGCCGTCCTGATTGTCGGGCGGAAACGATAGGTTGCCGTCGTCTTCGTTGTCGGTCATCAGACCGTTTCGATCGAAATCCTCACCGAACAAGACCTGTGCCGTAACACCTTTGACCAACAGAAGCTCCTCGACGGTATCGAACGGCGCATTCTTAACGCGGTAGGGCCTGGGAAGTCGGCGGTAGTAGGCGCGCTCCGTACCCTCATCGCTTTCGCGCGGCTCGGAGTCTGGATCGCGCCAATCCAGAATCGCATTCACGATCGCCTGCGCGTCCGCGTCCGCGTCGTCAGTCACAACCGACTGAACCAGTCGTAGCAATTGCGCTTCCGTCGCAACATTGAGGTTGACCTTGGAGGCCTCGTCAACCAGGCCGAAACGGATGAGGTTCTCGTCGTCGGTGGGATCATCCGCGACGATACTGAAACGGTAGGCGAAGTCCTCGTCGAACTCTTCGTTCGTACCCGCCTCCGTCGCCTCGGTGTTGTCAGCCCAAACGATGATTCGGTGAAACGCGTCGGGATTGTCGTACCAGAGGTTGCGATCCAGCCGTCCTCCGCGAAGCATCAGCTTAACCCACTCGACACCCGCCTCGGCGGCGAGTCGCGTTTGCAACGAGTTGGCCACCGCCTGGGTCGAGGCGACGTCGGCGTGAACCCGAAACGCAAACACGGCAGCCAGCATCCCCAGCAACAGGAGAATGAACAGCACAACCGGGAGGATGACCGCGCGAGCCGATCGCATTATGGGGTCTCCTCCGGCGCGAGCTTCTGAGCGAGCGCTCGCCCCTCCCGGCTAACCCGCGAGCGAAACAGGGGATCCGCCCGGGCCAGGCGAACCACCGTCGAGTATTCACCCTTGGGCAGCGCCTCGCAGTCGACGGGTTCGGCGTTGAGACAGCTACAAAACTGTTCATTGGCTTCGTCCAGACCCAGGTCATTCCCGGCTGGCGCGTGTTCGTCGAAACCGATCGTAACCTGCACGAGCTGCGGAAGCGGGTTCTCACCCGTAACGTGCCACTCATCCCACCATGAATAGCCGTCGTAATAGCAAAAGCGAAGGTAATGAATACCGGGAGCGTAGAGCTCCTCCCAATTGATGTCCGGACCGATCGACGCGTCGCCCTCCTCGGGTTGTTGATCCGCGAAGAGCTCATCGAGCAAGGCCTCGTTCAAGGGACCACCGAGTCCCACCTCCGACGCACCACCCTGCGAGCCCGCGCCGTCTGATTCTGCGATCGGCGCCTCCCGCCGCGGCAGAAGAGCTTCGAGTCGCGCCAAACCGAGCGACTGTTCGTAACCGTCGTCGTGAAGAAGGTCCGGGTGACGTGCGATCTTGTACTGCAGCTTCACCAGGTCGTATTCGTTAGGCTTTGGACCCATTCGGGCGGTCCGCCTCTGCGCGATCTCCCGGCGAGGAACGCGTACCGTCGTCAGCAAAAGTTCTTCCCGACCGCCGTTAAAGCCCAGGCCGTAATCGCCCGTGTTGGTTACGGCCTGTCTGATTTCCCCCGCCATTCGATCAAGAACGATCCGCGCGAGCCGAAGTTTTCTCGCCTCCCGTGTGCCACGCTGCCGCGTGCTGATCGAGGAAAAGTAAAAGGAGTACGTCATCGACGTGAGGATCACCAGCAAGCCCATCGCCAGGATCACTTCCAGCAGGGTAACGCCGGATCGCCTCGCGCAATGTGGGCGCCGCAATGTCATGATCCACCGCCTTGCTCTTGGTCATCGGCAAGGCCGCCCAACAGACCGCTTTCCTGCAGGTCTCGCAAGATGTCCGGAGGGATCAAGGCTGACAGTTCGCCGAGATCGATTCCCAACACGTCGAGGATAATCGGCAGCGCCTCAAGCAGCTCCTCGGGTTCCAGCTTCGCCAAGGCAGCCGGGTCAAACGCCAATGCGTTAAAGCCGGGCAAACCCGACGCAGCCAGCTTGTCCGACACGACTTCGAGCTCCTCGTCCGTTAAGCCGAAGTCCGCGGCCAAGTCCAGTGTTTGCGGCGTCGCGCGAAAGAGGTAAACAAAATACACCACTTCCGCGTCGTCGTGTTCGAATGTATCTTTCCGATAGTCACCCTCGCGATAGGTGTGCATCACTTCGAGCGTCAGACGAAACATGCCTTCGACGGCAATCGGCTCGGTGACCATCCGCCAACCCCAATCCGGCTCGCGCGGTCCGAAATCCCCCTCCTCCACTTCGTCCAGCGAATCCAACTTGATCAGCCCGAGGTCCAAAAAGGAAAGCTGTTGCTGAGCGAGGATCATCCCACGAACGCGGCGCTCCATTTTGCGGATCGCCATGTCCGAATCCTGAAGCTGTGCACCGATCACAGCCATGCCCACGACCAGCAAACCCGAGGCGATCACCGTCTCCAACAAGATGTAGGCACAGCGCCGTGCGCGGTGCGCGTGGAACCGCCGCCGTAGCGGTCTGTCGCTAGCGCCTGTCACGCCTCCGTGATCCGAGCCGCGACCGTAAGGGAGCGGACAATCGGAAATCACCGGGGAACGCGGCACGCGCTCCCCCTCGGTCGCGGCTCTGCTTAGCTCCACCCGTCGAACGGCGCGCGACGGAGCACTAGGCGTTGTTGAAGCGGTCGCGGTCACGGTTTGACTCGAATCTCACGCAGCTCGAGAACGTCGTCCTCAGTCAACATATCGGGACGCAAAAAATCCTGCCGCAACACAGCAGGCCACCCCTTATCCGCAAAGAGGTCCAGTTCTTCGTCGTAGAACGGGCGTTGGAGCCAGCACAACCCCGTCAGCCCCTCGAGGATCACTTCGATCGTCTTGTAGTCCTCCAGATCGTCAGCCTGGACTTCGGCGGGCGCCTCGGTCAGCACAAACGTCGCCCATCGACTCGTTCCGTCAGGTTCGATGTAAAGCGGCAGAAGCTCTGGATCGAACTCCTGCTCCTCGTCTCTTCCCTTCAGCGCTCGGGCAACGTCTTCTGCCGCCTGGTCGCGGCGGTCAATCAGATCGGCAATTTTCGGCCTACCGAGTCGTACCTCAGCACAGCGGACCTCTCCGATCAGCGTCTTGCCCACCGCCCACGGCTGGGTCACGAGGTTAAATACCTCCGGCTCGTGGATGGGATCGTCCTCGCGCTCGATGAGCGGCTGCTGCCTTCCGCCGAGAGGATCTTGCTCATTTTCGGTGGCGAACCGAATCCGGTAACGCTTTCCATCAAAAGCGGCGTTGGCCTGCGTCAGGGCGAGGAACGAGCGCAACTGGTCCGCTGACGACCGTAGCTCTTCACCGCGAATCTGCCGCGCAAAATTCGGGATCACCAGCGCACTGATGATGGCCATCAACCCAATGACAAGAAGCAGCTCGATGAGCGTGTACCCGCCTCGAAGACCGGCGCGCACTCGATGAACGGGTGCGGATTGCACGCGCGCCGCGCCGCAGTAATGGGCCGCGCGGGCTACGTCACAAACCTTGAACACCCCAATCCACGAACGCGAAGACAACGCCTTACCTTTCGAGCCAGTTCTTAACGTCGTCGCTGCCTTCCTTACCGCCGTCATCCGTGCTATCAGGCCCACGGCTCCAGAGGTCGTAACTGTCCTCGTGCATGTCGCCGGGCGAGCGGTATTCGTAGGGATTGCCCCAAGGGTCGAGCAACTCGTCGATCGTACCCTCCATGTAGGGTCCGTCGTACTTATCGTTGTCGGCCTCGCTCTTGCGCTTGTACAGCGCAGCCAATCCCTCGTCCGTGTCGGGGTACTTGCCCATGGTCCACTTATACGCGCTCAATCCCTTCGCGATGGGACCGTTGCGGCCAATCGCCGCTTTGGCAATGTTGTTCTTCGCCTTCGTTGCCTGACCCATCAGGCTTGGAATGGCGAACGCCGCCAGGACGGCCAGGATGCCCGCCACCAACAGCACCTCGATCAGCGTAAACGCCGACCGCCTCTTGATTCGTTTCATGTGCATCGTGTTTCTCCTACGATTCGAGCCGTTACGCCCGGCTGTCCCTTTGATCATCTACTGAGCGGCACTGCTTTGCGCCGATCTGACCCCTTCCAAACGCTTTGCGTCGACCGGTTCACGTCATTGTACGCCCGCCCCCATCGTAAGGATGGGCAGGAGCAACCCGACCATAATGCAACCCACAACAACAGCCATGCATACCAACAGAACCGGTTCGAGCACTCGCACGCCCAGGTCGATCTGGCGCGCCGTTCGCACTTCGTTCGTGTCCGCAATTTGCACAAGCACGTTCTCGAGGTTGTTGCTCTCCTCGGCCACGGCGATCATGTCGAGAATCGCAGGCGGAAAGAGTCCGCTGTCGCCCAACGGGACCGAAAGCGCCGCTCCCCGCTCGACGCTTTCCGCCGCCTCTCCGATCGCCTCCGCCAGTATATCATTGCCCGCAGAATCCTTGGAAATCTTGAGCGCCTGTAAGATCGGTACGCCGTTGTGCAGCATCGTTCCGAGAATCCGGCAGAATCGACAGATGGCGACCATCGTCGTGATCGGCCCCAAAATCGGCGCACGCAGCTTGAACAGCTCGAACATGCGCTTCCCGGTCTTGGTCTTTAGCCACGACACGACGCCGACCGTCACAACCACGGCGACGAACAGGATGACGCCGTACCGCTCGAGCATGATGTCGCAAACAAAGAATACCACATCCGTCAATGGGTTGAACGTCTCCGGTCGAAGGTACGGGCGCAACTTCGGAACCACAAAGACCATGATGAAGATCAGCACAGCCGATCCGAAGAAGACCAGAATGGACGGGTAGATCATCGCCCCGCGAACTTTGTTGCGCAGCTCGTCCTGTTTCTCCGAAAAGATACCGATCCGCTGCAAAACATCTTCAAGGAATCCTCCGCTCTCACCGGCGCGAACCATCGACGCGTGGAGCTGCGAGAACACGTGAGGATGTTTGGCCATCGAATCTGCAAGAGAACTGCCGCCGGCTACGCCTTCGCGCAACTCCTTGACAACTTGTGAGAGCGCTCCCTTGGAGCCCTTGCCGGAAAGTACGTCGAGACTGCGCAGCATCGGAACACCGGCGCGAAGCAAATCTGCGAGCTGGCTGTAGAACACCGTCAGGTGGGCTCGTTTGACGCGCTTGGGTCCGCCGATTCCAAACGACGACTGCTGGGCACCCTCGGTCACCTTGATCGGATAGAGCGCCTGCTCTTCGAGCATACGCAATGCGACGAGGTAGTTCTCGGCCGTGACCACACCAGCCACCTGCTCGCCGCTGTCGCTCACCGCTTTGTAACTGAAACTCGGCATCAGTCGCTCCGCCGCCGAGCTCTCCCCAGGTGTAAGGATGAACACCCGTCAGAAAGTTCGCCGGGCAATGGTAGTCGCGAACGCGAGGGATGCACTGAATAGACGGAGTGGGACAACGATCACACCCTCCATGGTGCCCAGCCGTTCCGAAACGTCCGAGAATATCGTCGCTGCTTGCCCCGTTAGCCTATCCCCGCTCGTCTCTTCCGTCAAGCATCGCCATCCGAAACCCGGTCGCCACCGGTTCACTCGGAGTACGTTCATGTTTGTTTACACATGCCTTCCCCGGTGATTGCGGTCGGTGGGGCCTGGAAGGGACGACGAACGAGTGAGGCCACACCGAACCAACGTCCGAGAAGTGGACCCCACACCTTCTGTAACACGCGACCTGGTGCTTCGTCGCATGTCAGACGATGCGGTGGGGCTGAACTGAGCCGCGACCGTGAGGGAGCGGACGAATGGAGATAACCGAGGAGCGCGGGATCGCTACCTCACGGGAGCTTCGCCCTCCGCAGGAGCGGCTCGGGAAAACCCGGCCCGC
>JADFRO010000391.1 GCA_022561255.1 Planctomycetota bacterium
CGTCCAAGTGGGATCAAACGCGAAACTTTTGTATCGGCCCGCAGCCGTCGAAACGTACTTCGGGTAATAGTTGATGACCGTCTCGATCATCGACAGGGGCGCCGGGTCGAGCGGGCTCTGCGTCCGTCCGAGCTTGCCCACTGCTAAGGCGACCTCCGGAATACGATCGAAGGCCATGTCCTGCTTGGCGAGCACGTCGATCACCTCGCCGATCGAAGCGTGCGGCATCGTCACGGGCATGTACAGGTACGACCCCTCGTCGAGCGGAGGCATAAACTCCTTGCTCAAACCGGGGAACGTACGCGCGGCGCTTCGAGCGATTGTCGTTTCTCGCACCGCTCCGGGGAGCCATCCGAATACGCCGTCGAAGCCGCGCCAACACACCAGGCCAAGGACGACCAGAAGGAGCGGCAGGGAAAGAAACGTAGCCTTGTGATCCAGCGCCCAGGACAAAATCAGTGGATACGCCGACAGAAACAACTGAAAAAAGACAAGCACTCCACCAAGAGCAACAACAACCAGCAGCAAGTTGGGCAGCAAGCCGTGGTCCACGCCCAGTGGCAACCAGGCGCGCGTCAGTACCAACACCACGCCCGCGACGACAAGCGTGTTGCCGATCCAAGGCAACGCCTTGATCACCGAACCGGGCAGGCGGTCGCGAATCAAACGGTACACGCCGATCACAACGAGCAGACCACCGATCCACCACCATCCTTGCGTGGCGACAAGAACCGCGCCGGCGAGGATCAGCATAACAGTCAATAAGCTATGCCCAAGTCGCCGACGATTCGTGCGGCGCGTGAACAGCAGGTGAGCCAAAGGAGGAATAACCGTCAGAGCGACGATCACCGAGGCGATCAACGCAAACGTCTTGGTAAACGCGAGGGGGCGAAACAGCTTCCCCTCAGCTGCCTCCATCGTAAACACCGGCAGAAAGCTAACGATCGTCGTCGACACCGCCGTCAGCACCGCCCCACCGACCTCGCTGGCGGCACGGTGAATCACTTCGAGGCGACTTTCATCGGGTGATGCCTCATCGAGATGCTTAAGTATGTTCTCGCAAATAATGACGCCCATGTCGACGATCGTACCGATCGCGATCGCGATACCCGAAAGGGCCACGATGTTCGCGTCGACGTGGAACGCCCGCATCGCAATGAAACACATCAGCACCGCGAGCGGAAGCAATCCGGAAATCAAAATCGAACTTCGCAGGTGACGCACCATCACGACCACAACGACGATGGTGACGAGAATCTGTTGAAGCAGCGCGTCGCTGAGCGTGCCCAGCGTCTCATAGATCAACCCAGTTCGATCGTAAAACGGCACGATCGTCACCTGACTGACCGTACCGTCGGGCAGGGTCTTTCGCGGCAGACCCGGCGAAATCTCCTCGATCTTTTTCTTGACGTTCTTGATCGCCGCGAGCGGATTTTCTCCATATCGTACGACAACGACACCGCCGACAACCTCCGCACCCGCCTTGTCGAGCACCCCACGCCGAAGCGCCGGTCCCAACGTCACCTGCGCGACGGTCTTGACGTAAATCGGAACGTTGTCACGAACTCGGATGACCGCGTTTTCCACATCAGCCAGGCTGCTGATGAAGCCCAGCCCGCGGATAACGTACTCCACCTTGTTGACCTCGATCGTCCGCGCTCCCACGTCGACGTTGGCCATCTTGATGGCGGAGAACACCTCAGCGAGCGACACGTCGTGCGCTCGCATCGCATCTGGATCGACGTCGACCTGATACTCCTGAACGTGGCCGCCGATGGAAGCGACTTCCGCGATCCCCTCCGCAGCGAGGAGCCCGTAGCGCACGTACCAGTCTTGAATCGTACGCAGTTCATGCAAATCCCAACCGCCCGTCGGCTGGCCCTCTTCGTCGTGACCTTCGAGCGTGTACCAATACACCTGCCCCAACCCGGTGGCGTCGGGACCGAGTGTCGGACTCACCTCCGCCGGAAGCGTCCCGACGGGGAGGCTGTTGAGCTTCTCCAGAACGCGCGTGCGAGACCAGTAGAACTCCACGTCCTCCTTAAAGATGACGTAGATGAGCGGGACTCCGAACATCGAGTAGCTCCGCACAGTCTTAAGCCTCCGCACG
>JADFRO010000086.1 GCA_022561255.1 Planctomycetota bacterium
CTTATTGCACGATGCCCTTCGTGAGTCGCATGAAGGCCGTTTCCAGGTTGACCTCCTCCTCCCGAATCTCGCGGATCCGAAAATTGTTGTCGAGCAGTAGTCTGGCCACATCGCTTAGATCGTGCGTCTGCTTTTCGAGTTCCACAAGAAGATAGCCGTCGACGCTCTCGACGCTTTTGATCCCGCTGGAACGTTGCAACAATAGGGCGGCGAGATCTTGTTGCTCGGTAACGCGGATGTGCAGCTTCGTTCCGGTTCTGACGCGTCGAACGATCTCCTCAATCGGACCGTGGAACAAAAGTTCCCCCCGTTCTAGAATTCCTACGGTCGTGCAAAGCTCAGCGAGCTCGTGCAGGATGTGCGAGCTTATGATGATGGTCTTGCCCATCCGTCGCAGCTCCTTGAGCAGCTCGCGGATTTCGATTCGAGCACGTGGATCGAGTCCGCTCGCCGGCTCATCGAGGAGGAGAACCTTGGGGTCGTGAAGAAGGACGCGAGCGATGCTCAACCTCTGCTGCATGCCGCGTGAGAGTGAGTCGACCAGGGCATCGCGTTTGGAGGTCAAACCTGTGAGCTCCAACACGTCGCCGACCACGCGCATGCGCGTTTTACCCGTGATGTTGTAAGCGCTGGCGAAGAACTCGAGGTATTCCTGAACGACCATGTCCTCGTAGGCCCCGAAAAAGTCGGGGACGTATCCGATCAGGGGTCGAATCTTGCGCGACTCGTACCCGACGACATGCCCGCAAATGCGAGCCTCGCCCCAAGTCGGTCGCAGCAGCGTGGCAAGAATCTTGATGGTTGTGGTCTTGCCGGCGCCGTTGGGACCGATGTACCCGAAGCACTCGCCCTCTTGGAGCGTCAGATGAAGATTGTTTAGTGCGACGACCTTCCCGTAGCGCTTCGTAAGGTTGATCGTTTCAAGGATTAAAGCCATTCCATCCTCTCTCGTTCGCTTTACTACCCGCCCAACTCGTCGTCACTCGGTCGTGGGGCCGCTACGCTGTCGAGCCGCGTCACGGGAATGCGGATGCGGTACATCGTCCAGGAGTGATCGTTTTCGGGCTGTAAGACGGTGAAGCGGTCTGAGCCGCTTCGCGTGAACAACCTCACCGGTCCGGGGTCGGCTGCGAATCCCACGAGAACGACACTACCGGGTTCGGGGGCCTCCCCCGGTCCGCCACCCCGCCCGGCGAAGAGCTGTGACGTTAGATCCAGGTGACCGAGCCGGTCGCGCGACCACGTTTCATATCCGAACGCCGCCTGCAACGTTCCCACGTTCTTGGAGGGATCAAACTCTCCGATGGTCGAAAGCAGCAGCAAGGCGTTTTGGCCACGCGTAAGATCGAAGGGAATCCTGCTACGTGACCCTCCGCCCAAGTCGGAAAAAATGCGGCCCAGCGGCTTGCTCCAGGTGCGATGGGCGTCCGCGAGGGTGGGACGTTTCTCGCGGTCGTCGCCGTCGACCCCCTCTTCTGGATAGCACAGCGGCGCAAGGAGGATTCGCTCGCCGCTTGCAGGTATGTTTCGAATGCCGAATGCGTAGATAGCCGTGTCTCGCAGGGAAGCGGTCGACCCTGGGTTAAGCATCGGTTGCAGTAGGTAGCAGTTGGTGAGATCGACGCCAAGGTCGTTGATGATGTAACTACCGTCGGTAATCCTGCCGCGATGCGTTGCGATTTCACCGCTGAGCGTCCCGCGGACGGGCCCCTCCCATCGCCCCTCGAAGCGTTTGAGCGTCGCGCGAAGGCGAACGCCCTCGATGACGGCGCTAGCAGGTCTTAACCGATAGGCCTCCGGATCGGCGAAGCTGGTCGAGACGTCGAGTACGTCGCCGCCGGCGGGAATCGGGCGAAGAAAGCACGAGGTTGTATGCGGCTCACTGGCGCTTTTCCAATCGGAAGGTAGCCACACGTCGATCGCCTTGTCGATACCGGTCTTTAAGCCGAACAGTGTGGTCGCGTATCCGTATCGCTCGCCCGCGTCCAGATCGACGATCGACACCTGGTGCAGCCGGTCGCTCAATCCGCGAAGAGAGCCCACCGCGATAACGCTGAAGAAACTCGCCACGAACCCGACCAGTGCGAAGGCTGTCCAACTGTGCTTTCGCCATCCACGAGCGCTGAGAAATGCCCACGACCCGAAGGTAGCGACTGCGATATACGCAATGGAAAAAATAGCCGCCACGAGCAGATAAAGACTTCCGGAGGTTGCGAACGCCACCGCGCCGGACACGTGATCGAACAGCGGAACGGGGATAGGCCGCCCCTGCTCGCTGTCGTCGGGCGCGGTGAAGTAAAAAAGCTTCCGAAAGAACTTCGCGGTTCCACCCGGCGCACTGAACAGATCCCCCAGCGTGATTGCGGAGTAGATCACGTGTCCTCGGCCGACGCGGTGGCGGGTGATGAGCTCCAACTCCCTCGAAGGCTCGAACGCGACGCGGCGCGCGTCGGGCCGGCGTTTGCATCGGACGACCGGAACCGGTGCGGGGAACCCAACGTCCAGCCAGTCTCGCTCTTTGACGCGTGCGTCGCCCTCTCCGACCGGTGTTTCCATGAGCGCTTCGCGAGCGGCGCGAAGGTTGTCCACGGCGACGACTTCGCCGAGATCGACGGGAAGGATGGCGTCCCATTCCTTCGATAGCCTGAGGGCTCCTGCGGTGCGTGCTGCGCCGATCAGTAGGGTGCCGCCGTGCCGCACCCACTGGACGATCGCAACGGTTTGCTGTCGTGTCAGTTCTTCCGGTTTCGCGTCGTCCCAGATAATGAAGTCGACGGCTTCCAAGCCAAGACGCAGCCCGGGTAAGTCCGCCGGGCTCACGTGAGCGAGATGGACACGTCGGTTAAGTCGCTCCTGGTACTTCGGATCGGCCAACTCGCGAACCCGTCCGAGCGTGCTCGACGAAATCGACAGAACGAGGATGTCGTCGTGACTGATCCGGGTAGGTTGTTCTGCAGGACGGGCGCGGTAAGTCACGACTCCCTGCGAGACGACGGCAACGACCTCGCCGTCGTTAGCGCGGAGTTCCACCTCGAACGGTCCGTCGAATCGGCCCGGGTTCGCCACAGCGTACAGGTAGAGTCGCTGCGTGCCGCCGGTTTCGGCGCTGAGGTGGACTTCAACGGCGTCGAAGCATTTGTCGCCGTCCGTGTCGAACTGGGCTGCGCGTAGGACGCCGTCGAAGCTCGCCTGCCCGACCAGCGCGAGGTCGACCATGATGGCGGTCCACATTCCTGAGCGGATTACGTCACCCTCGCCGAGCGACGGGAAGCCGACATGAGTTACGTTGCACTCGACCTTGGCGATCGCGATCGTACCGGTTGCGCTGATCACCATGACGGGACAAAGGAGGTGGAGCAGACTCAGTGGGCTTCGCGGCGTTGGTCGAAACGCGTGATCCATGGGCGAGCCGAGTGACAGAACGCCAGCGTCAGAGGCAAACGGCCGTGCGGAACCCCGACGGCTCGGCGATACCGTTGTCCTCGCGCTCGCGTGCGAGCTATTCTAGGGTGCCCAATACGGCGGGACAACCGGTGCGGAGGGGAAGTAGCGCTGGGTGGAAGTGGTTCGACCAAAAAACGTTCGGGAACAGCCCGCGAGCGAGCGGGGCAGCGGGGGGCACAGTCGCCCGGACCTGCACCGTGGCTCGCAATCCCACCGCGGTCTCGCTAGGTCTCGTCGGCGTGTGCGGCTACGACTTCGGTCTCTTCGGTGTCGACCTGCACACCTTCCAGCATGAGCGTCGTCTCCTCGTCGTCCTTGGTAGTCGGTTTGACCGAGACGATCACACGGTTCTTGTCCGCGAAGTCGCCCCGCAGCATGGCTTCGGAGAGGGCGTCCTCCAGATGTTGCTCGATGGCTCGGCGTAAGGGCCGGGCACCGAACTTCTCGTCCGTTCCGTGCTCGATGAGATAATCCTTGGCGTCGCGGTGTACCTCAAGCTCGATGCCGCGTTCGCTCATTCTCTTTGCAAGCTTTGCGAGTTCCAGATCGACGATGGCGACCATGTCGTCATGCGTGAGCTTCCGGAAGACGAGGATTTCGTCCAGACGGTTGAGGAACTCGGGGCGGAAATGGTCATCAAGCTCGGTTTTGAGAAACTCCTTCATCTTAGCGTAGCTGATGTCGGCGTCCCGCTTTCCAAACCCGAACTCGTCCTGATGCGTGATTCGATGGGCACCGATGTTGCTCGTCATGATGAGGACGACGTTCTTGAAGTCTACCTGGCGCCCGAACGAGTCGGTCAATCTGCCCTCCTCCATGATCTGCAGGAGCATGTTGAACACGTCGGGGTGCGCCTTCTCGATCTCGTCGAGAAGGATCACAGAGTACGGTCGCCGGCGAATGCGCTCGGTCAGTTGGCCTCCCTCCTCGTAACCGACGTAGCCCGGAGGCGCGCCGATCAGACGCGAGACGTTGTGCTTTTCCATGTACTCCGACATGTCGAGCACGAACAGGGCGTCAGGGTCGCCGAACATGAACTCCGCCAGCGCCTTGGCGAGGTAGGTCTTACCAACTCCCGACGGGCCCACGAAGATGAACGTACCCATCGGGCGGTTGGGGTCTTTGAGTCCGCTGCGGCTTCGCCGTACCGCGCGGGCGAGGGCGGAGACGGCCTCGTCTTGGCTGACGACTCTCTTGTGCAGCTCATCTTCGAGCCCCAAGAGGCGGTCAGCTTCGTCGCGCCCCATACGCTTCAAGGGAATGCCGGTCATGGAACAGATGACTTCGGCGATGACTTCTTCGTCTACGACGCCTTCGATCTCCTTGCTGTGATCACGCCACTCCTTCTGCAGCGCCTTCTTCTTGAGTTTGACGGAGTCGAGCTTGTCGCGCACTTGTGCGGCGCGCTCGTAGTCGGCGTTCTTGACGGCCTCGTCTTTCTCGGCGCTGAGCTGGTCCATCTCGTGTTCGAGCTCGGTGAGGTCGGGTGGTTTGGTCATGCTTTTGAGACGGACTCGTGCGCCGGCTTCATCCATTACGTCGATGGCTTTGTCGGGCTGCACCCGGGCGATGTAGCGAGCGGAGAACTCGACGGCGCTTTCGAGAGCTGCGTCGGTAATACGTACGCGGTGGTGCGCCTCGTAGCGATCACGCAGGCCCTTGAGGATCAGCAGCGTCTCCGCTGTCGTGGGAGGCTCGACGATGATCTGCTGGAACCGCCGCTCGAGAGCGCTGTCTTTTTCGATGTACTTGCGGTACTCGTCGAGCGTCGTTGCCCCAATACATTGGATCTCGCCGCGACTTAGCGCCGGTTTGAGCACGTTGGATGCGTCGATAGCCCCTTCGGCCCCGCCGGCGCCTACGAGCGTGTGCAACTCGTCGATGAAGAGAATCACGTTGCCGGCGCGACGAACCTCGTTCATGACGGCCTTGATTCGCTCTTCGAACTGTCCACGATACTTGGTGCCGGCAACCATCATGGCGAGGTCGAGTACTACGATTCGGCGCTCGGCCAGAAGCTCTGGAATGTCATTCGAAATGATGAGCTGTGCGAGACCCTCGACGATGGCGGTCTTGCCCACGCCGGCCTCTCCCAACAGCACCGGATTGTTCTTCTGGCGCCGGCACAAAATCTGAATGATTCGCTCGATTTCCTTCGCACGCCCGATGACGGGGTCGAGTTTGCCTTGCTTGGCGATTTCGGTGAGGTCGCGGCCAAAGGAGTCGAGTGCGGGTGTCTTGCTCTTGCCTTTTTTCGACTCGCCGCCGCCCATGTCGCCGCCGACTTCTTCGGCCTCGGCGCTGGCACCGAGAAGGTTGAGCACTTCCTCGCGAACGTCTTCCAGGCGCAGGTTCAGATTCATCAGTACCTGGGCGGCGACGCCATCCTGCTCACGCAGCAAGCCGAGCAGGAGATGCTCCGTGCCGACGTAGTTATGGTTGAGGTTGCGCGCCTCCTCGATGGCGTATTCGATGACCTTCTTCGTACGCGGCGTCTGGGGGAGCTTGCCCATCGTGACGGTTTCAGGGCCGCTCTTGACCAGTTTTTCAACTTCGAGGCGAACCTTACGCAGATCGACGTCGAGGTTTTTCAATACGTTGGCGCCGACGCCTGAACCTTCCTTGACCAGCCCAAGGAGGATGTGCTCGGTCCCAATGTATTCGTGGTTGAAACGCTGTGCCTCTTGATTGGCAAGCGCCATCACCTTACGGGCCCGGTCGGTAAAACGTTCAAACATCGCCTAGTCTCCTGCCGGCACGAACCGGCGTCTTCAACCCCTGGGCATGGAAGGCATCTTCCGGTCTGCACCGGACGCTGCCGGCAACTCCGGCCCACCACCCTCTCAGCCACCGATTAAATTATATCCGTCGGCGATGGCTCCATCAAGCAATCGGAGCGGCCGAAACGGTCCCTACGCTCCTCTATCGACCGTGCGCGATCGCGGAATGACCCGGCCACGTGCGTGATAACCCAGCGCAGGGTTCGGCGACTTTTGCGCGACGGCTCATGTAGCCCTCGACGGCCAACGTCCGATTAACTACATTCTCGTGGGTAGCTCAAGTTGTGGTGTTTGCAGAGGCGTCGACCCGGCGTCCGAGGCGTCGCCCCGGCGGGATGTTTGTAACATCCTTGCCGGTCGGAGAATAGGGCTGGAGCTGCCTCACGCGGGGTGCGAGCTGGTCCGATGGAACGCCAACGGGGATTACGGAGCATTTAAGAGATCGTGATGCCAAGACCATTCATCGTCTACTACAGGTACAAAATTCCCACCGAAAAGGCGAAGGGCGCCGTAAAGCAGTTCCGGCTTTACGCCGTGAACCTTGACGAGGCTCGCCGTCTGATAACTCAGTACGCCAACTATCCCAACATCGAAGTGTTGAACGTCAAGTCGGCGTGAGTCCCCACCAGTCCGGTTCCGCGCGTGCGCTACAACCGACGCGATGCTGCGGAGAGCGCAAGCACCACGGGCACACTCGCCGCTATGGTTAGCAGACACAGCGAGACCAAGGTGCCATCCTCGAACCGGTGAAACTTTTCGATCAGAATTTGCGAGAGCGGGCTGAACGTAGGAACCCGAACCAGCGCGGTGGCCGCCGCCTCCCCGAGAGCCAGGATTGTCGTTACCCCTACGGACGCAATCAAGAGCCCGCGCCCCATCGCTGTCATCAGACCGTAGATCAGAGCCGGTTCGCTCGCCCCGTCGACTCGAGCTTGCGCGGCGACGTCACTTCCCAGATTACGCGTCACCAGCATCGCGGCGAGTACCCCGATCCAACTGAAGCGTGCGGTGTGACACAGCGCTACGATGAGCCAGCTATCGTAGACCCAGACCAGCCCGGAGCGATTGAAGGCGGCTATGAAGGCGTCGCCGATGAGCGCGCCCGGTAGGGCTCCGACGATCAGGCTACCGGCGACGACCCAAGTTCGCGTGCGTCGCCCACCCGCAAAGCCCAAGCCCATCACCACCCCGAGGACGCCGCTCACAACCGCGACAATCACGGACCAGACCACGTCATGTGCGTACGTATTGATGGTCTCTTTGATAACGCTGGTTTTCTCGACCCTGACGATCAGCGCGCCCACGGGAACCGCCCACGACACCACGAAGACGAGAATCGCAAGCCCGGTCAGCAGTCCGGACGTACCCGTTCTCCTACCGTCGGAGTCGCTCGCGCTCGCGCAACCACGCCACGTTCTAAGAAGAGCCACAACGGCGAGGACGGCCACCGAAACCATCGGGATCGACGGCCATAGTGTGTCAATCGCTCGTCTCGAATTAGCCGCCCAGCCGAGAAGCTCCGTCGAGTAAACGAGCAACCCGCAGGTGTGCGGAACGCCATAGTCGGTCAAGAACAGGAGGAACAGAATCAGCCCAGTGAGCGTAAGGTGGGATCGCAGCGTGGGAATTACGGCGCGAGCGAACGCGCTCGGCGCGGAAGTTGTGAGTAGTGCAGCCTCATAGGCGAGTCGTCCGACGCGCGACCAGCCGCTGCCAATAATAATGGCGCCGATAGGCCACGACCACGCAGCCCACACCCAGATACAACGCGCGCCTGCGCTGAGGCCAACCGGTAAGAGTCGCTCCCACGCCAGTGCGGAGACTGTTGGAGGAAGCATAAGTGTCGCGAAGAGGAAAGCGGTGAGCCACGGTCTTCTAGCGAAACCGCTGCGACCGCCCACAACGAACGCGGCCGGGATCGACAGAATTGTGCTCGCGAGCGTCGCGCCGGCGGCGAGGTAGCAGCTACGCCAGAGCAATCCCCACTGTCGCTGTGAGATGGTAAAACCACCCTCCGGAGATTCGGCGGTCACCAGAGTGTCGAGTACGAGGGCGACAACGGGCCAGACGATCGCCACGAGGAACACTGTCCACGCGACCAGTGTCATTGCGACTGAAACAATCCGCGCGATCATCGGATGAGGATTTCGCGTACCGCGCGCTCCGCCTCCTTCATCGCGTCGGCGACGGCGTCGAAGTTGACCTTCGATTCGGGTGGCCAAGTGACACCGAGCTGCCGGCGAAGCGACGCGCGGACGGGAATGTTGCGAGAGTCGCTTTCGGCGAGCATCCGTTCCACCTGCGACGAGACGAGGTAGTCCACAAGTTTCCTTGCTTCGCGTTGGTTGGGTCCGCCGCGCACCAGCGACACCGAACAGGGGATCAGAAGCGTCCCGCCGTCGCCGAGGTCGAGATAGCGCAGGTCGAGCGACGCGCCGGCCCGCTGAGCGACCCATACGTCATCGGTGTCCGTTGCGGCGTATTTCACGCGTTTGGCGATCACGGCTCGAACGGCGGAACTGTTCCCGGCACTAATGAGGATCCCTCCGTCGTGGAGTCGCGTGAGAAATTGTCGAGCCCGCTGTGATCCCCAAAGTACGAACATCGCGGCCACGTGTCCCCGTGTGGTCCCGAAGAGCGGGTTGGCGATCGATGTTTGTGAGACGAAGGGTTCATCTGCAAGCTGCTCCCAGTGCGTGGGGAGCTTATCGGTGTCGACGACGGTTGGATCGAACGCCAGAACGCGGGCGCGAGCAGCCAGCGCGGTCCAGTATCCGTCTGGATCTCGATACCGTTCGGGGATGTCCGCTGCGAGCGGCGACGCATACGGGGAGAGGAATCCGAGTTCTGCAAGACGGATTGTCTGGAACAGCTCGCTCGACCAGAACAGGTCGGCGCGAGGTCGCCCGGAGCGTGCCTCAGCGATGATCCGCTTTACCAAGCCGGTCGTCTTGCCGGCCTCGGAGTCGTAGATCACGTCGAGCTTCACATCGTTTTCGCGCTCGTAACGCTTGAGGACGTGGAGAGCGAATGCTTCGTCGACGCTGCAGTAGACGACAATCCGTGAGCTTGCGCCTGGCTGTGGAGTGGGGGAGGGCTCGCACGCGATAACGAAGGGTAGGACGAGCGCGGCAGCCGGCAAACGGCTCCTGCGGAAGGTGGGCATCACGGTCTCCAGGCGTTCTCTCGACGGTTCACCGGGACTCGAAATGACCGCCGGGTGCAACGCCGTTGACGCTGTCGGGGAGCGGCGTTAGAGTTCCACGCCCGGTCGCCGACTCCCAGTCGGCGTCGGGTATATGCGTTCAAGCCCCCATCGTCTAGAGGCCTAGGACACCGGCTTTTCATGCCGGCAACAGGGGTTCGAGTCCCCTTGGGGGTAGTTCGGGCGTGGCGCAGATCGGGCGCCGCCTACGCTGCACCTCTTCGGCTACGACGACGTTGAACCGTTGCATACTCAGCCGGTCGGCGATGCGATCTACGCGGAGTATAAGATTGCCGAGTTGG
>JADFRO010000087.1 GCA_022561255.1 Planctomycetota bacterium
TGGCGGGGCGGGCTGCGGCGTAAGCTCCGGATCGGCGCATGTTTACAAGTACGTCGACGGCGCGTGGGTCTACGATAAGCATCTTGTCCCTTCAGACGCTGCCGATACGATGCGCTTTGGGGGGGCGGTAGCGATAAGCGGCGCCATCGCTGTTGTCGGGGCGCACAACGTCAACCTATCCGGCGACCAAGGGCTGATCAAACGGGCTGGGGCTTCCTATGTGTTCCACCGCTACGATAACGGGACACCACTTGACTTGACCGACGACTTCTGGACAGAACAAAAGAAACTGTTTGCTTCGGATGCCGACTATGCAGATTTCTTTGGGGGGTCGGTGGCCGTCGACGGCAAGCGTGTCGCAAGCGGGGTCACTGATGATCGCGACGGGGGGTTCCGCGCCGGGGCGGTTTATGTCCATGCCGTGGATGATGCGTGTGGCACGATCCCGGCATTGTCCGGGTGGGCTCTGGCCATGTTTGCGGGGCTGCTGGTTGTAGTGGGCACAGCATTCGTGCGGAGGAGAGTTCCGCGCGAAAATGATCATAATTCGGTTCAGCGATGATGCTGACCTCACCGCATGTTCCGCCAAGCCCAGTAGCTTCTTTCCTTCCTCAATGTACTCCGTAAGGAATTGAAAGATAGAGGATGGAACCTCTTCGCCGCGCTCGCCTCATCGCGGGCGCGGTTCCGCTCAGGCATTGGCCACAGGCAGCGGAATCGATCCGTCCTTACGCGGTAGGGGATCGGGCGGGACGATGTTGACGTTGTGTTGACTGAGCTTCACCTCACCGCGTTCGACGCGCTCGGCGAAGGCTACGCTTTCTTCGTACAAGGCGTCGAGCATGTCGGCCTCGTCGACCGTACGCTTCTGCTCGCCCTGAACGTAGATGATTCCGCGACCCTTGCCCGCGAACACAGCCACGTCGGCGCCTTCGGCTTCACCGGGACCGTTCACGACGCAGCCCATGACGGCTACCTTCACCGGCGTCTTGATGGATGCGAGCTTCTGACGAACCTCAGCCACGAGCTTGATAAGATCAATCTCAATACGCCCGCACGTCGGGCACGCGATCAGTTCGGGCTCTACGCGATTGCGCAGACCGAGCGAACATAGAAGCTCCTTGGCGTCCTCAACTTCGAGTACGGGGTCAGCCGCGTAGGAGATTCGGATCGTGTCGCCGATGCCCATCGCCAGGAGCGATCCGAGCGCGGCGATGGAACGAATCCGCCCCGTTTCGGGCGGGCCGGCGTGGGTTAACCCCAGGTGCAACGGCAGATCGAACCGATCGGCGATCGCGCGGTAGGCGTCGATGACCATGCCCGCGTCGATGCTCTTGGCTGACAGTACGACGTCGTGGAAGTCGTTCTCGTCGAACAGGCGCACGTATCCCTCGACTGCCTCGACCATCAGGCGAATCAGCTCCGAGCGGCGGTCGGTAGCGATGCCGGCCTGCTGCGCCGCGCGGACGTCCTTATCCTTGCGCTCGACCACGCTTCCCTCGTTGACGCCGACGCGAATGGGGATGCCGCGATCACGGCACGCAGCGATCACGCGATCGACCTGCTTTCGATCGCTAATGTTACCGGGGTTGAGGCGAATCTTGTGTACGCCTGCCTCGACCGATTCCAGCGCGCGCTGAAAATGAAAATGTACGTCCGCAACGATCGGCACGGGGGATTGTTCGAGGATGGCGGGCAGGGCCGCCGTGTCTCGCTTATCCGGTACGGCGACGCGGACGATGTCGCAGCCGGCCTCAGCCAGTTGCCTGATCTGGCGAACCGTGGCGTCCACGTCGTGCGTGTAGGTGCTGGTCATCGACTGGATGGCGATGGGGGCGCCGCCGCCGACGGGGACGGCTCCTACGTGGATCTGACGGGTGGTGCGTCTGGGAAGCAAGTTTGCTCTCCGTGGCTGACCGGTTGCGATGTCGCCTTCCGCGCCTGCTTGGGCGCGCACGCCGATGTCGACGCTTGTCTATTCAACCGGGGCCGTGTGCCCCAGGCGTTCGGACAGCTCCGTGAACACGTCGCGCTGAAAGGACGAATCGTATCCCTTGACCCATATCGGTGCATATGGGCTGCCGTACGCCCACCACTCGGCACTGGTTTTCACCTCGACTTTTTCAGGCATCTTGATCTCAGGGTACTTCACGGTGATGCGTCCTCGATACTTGATCTGGCGGCCGGTGCCGATGCCGTAAACCCAAGCGGTCCGAAGGTAGCCGCTGTCTTTGTCGAGCATTTCGATCTCCCAGTTTTGTGCGATCGAATCGACGGTTTTCTGCCAGGCCTCGTCGTAGTTGTATATTAGCTCTTGTCGCAATCCGATGGTCTTCCAACCAGGCGCTGAGCGCACGAACGTCTTGGGGGCACAGCCTGTCGTGAGCAGAACCAATAGGGGGGCAACTACCAACGATGCTTTGACTCTTGGGGACAAATTCATTTGACGGCTCCGTGTCGTGTTCGACGAATGCCTCGTTACATAACGGTCCGACCCTGGTTCGAGCATCCCAAACTCACGCCCTGATCGCCTGATGGTGGCCATCATGCGGCAAGAGCGGAACTTCGACAAGCATCGCGGCGGGTTTCGGACGGACGAAATGCGCCGAAAAGTCGGGTGACCTGGATGTTCGTCCTACGCAGAGGCCCCGATTCTGACCCGCAGACGGTGTTTGTACGGCAGGTGTTCGCGGTCGCGGCATCCCTTCAGGGGAGTCCTCGGATTGGGCTGGGGAGTGTTGCCGCGGACGGGTCGAGACGCTGAGCATCCGCCCTGCGTTACACCTCGACACTCGTATCCCATGAACGGAAGATCGCCTGAATCGTTGGATCTCAAGATTGATCGGAGCGCGTCCGCCACGAGATCGCGGCGTAGCTTAACGCAGACGAGCAGAGAACAATGCCGGCCCGTCACCCACGTTTTTCCCCTCCGCGTGGTGCTTTACGCGTGGTGACGGGCCGGGCTGCGGCCGAACAAACGCGCACGCTGTTTCGCACACGCGCACAGAGCATCATCAGCGCGAGCCCACGTCGCCCCTCCAACGACGCAGCCCGCGCGATTCCGAACTCCAACGGGTACGTGAACCTTTGGGAACACGCAGCTTCCTCGCTGGAGGTGTCGGTAAGCGGAGCGCACGCCCCCCGTGGCGCTCTAAGCGCCGACGTCCGTCGTATTTCGATACGCAGACTCCCCGGCGCGCTGAAGACGAAGCGCTAAGCGTTGCCGATAATCCCAACCGCAGCCTTGTTTACCGTGTCCGATGGGCCGTTAACGTACGAACCGCTCGGCACAACAAACCAAAGCCGACGGTTGAAACGCATCCTCACGTGATGGGCGGGAGCGACAACGGAAAGACTTGAAATGCCGCGAAGTGAGCTTTGACTTGGCTCAGGTCCGTCAAAGCACCCGCCAGTACCACACTATCCACCGCAAACAGTATGGCGCAAGATTCGCGCGTTGTCAAGTACTTTCGCAGCTTTGGTGTGTGCCAATCCGCGACACTCACTGAAAAGACCATCGATTGCGTTACCTGTATTCTCAAGCTTACCCGGCCTTTGAGAAAACACGCGAACGGTGGCTGTGTGGCGGGGTATCGAAATCGCGTGGGTGTTTGTGTACACTATTGGGATTGAAGTAGCCAGAGCGAACAATCGTGTCCCAGTGAAACGATGCTGATGATTGTGAAACTCGTCACATGCGACGTGCTGCCCGGTAATCGTGATCGGTTCGCGCAGGGGCAGTGTGCCTGGGCGACTTTGAGCGGCGTAGCGGGATTTTGCGGGCAAGTGGGTGGTTGGAGCAAGGAAGAGCCCGGGCGGGCGGTGATCGTGGGCTTCTGGCGCGATCAAGGGAGCTACGATGGCTTCATGAGAGACGTCCACGACTCGATCTTCGATGCCAATGGGCAACGCGGGAGCTATACGTCCGGTTCCGTAACGTTGTGGGAGGAGCTGTGCGAAATGCCCGGCGCGCGCGAGACGCTGACCGAATCACTGCAGGCCGCTTCGCTGATTCGTACGATCCGATGCTGTGTACGCCAGGACCGCGTCGAACATTTCCAGCGGATTCAACGGGATGTCTGGCGTTCCAACATGCGGCGGTCCGAGGGGATGCTTGGAGGTATCTTCGCGCGAGGATGTCACGCTCCGAATCGTTTTCTTGTTTGCACGTTTTGGCGCACGGAAGAGCTGTACGACCGGTATCGAACTGAGATTCTCCCGGGCCTGCGCGCTCAAGCGCAACCCGACGGCGATTGCGAGTCGATGCTGGGGTTGACCGTGCGCATGGAGTCGTCGTGGACGGTTCAGCCTGAGCTAGGCGATTCGGGTATAGCGCCGAGCGTTTGAGTCCAGCGGGCGACCCCCCTCAATCCCCCCTTAGTAAAGGGGGAAGCAGCTACGCGGGCACGGCCTCAGTCGTCGGATGTGGCATGCCGATCTGCGTGAAGACATCGCTGTACTGCCTGCTGAGATAGTCCTTGGTGGCACCGCCGTTGAGGTGGTCCCACGGGAATACCTCCGATTGCGGACGTTCACGATGGGCGTACCAGGCTGGGTCGACGCCGGTCGCCTCGAAGGCGTTGCGCCAAAGATCGTTACGGAAACACTCGTCCCATCCGTCGAACCGCGCGCCGTTTTCGTATGCGTGTGCAACGACGTCGGCCAATCGTCGGTCGCCGCGCGAGAAAACCGCTTCGAGTACCGAGCGCTCGACGTTGTGCGTTCTGATGCGTACGCCGCGCTTGCGCTTCCTGCCGTCCGGGGCGTTTAAGACCGAAGCCAAGCGTCTTCGCGCGTCGTGGAAGTAATCCGCCTCCGGCTGAGCTGCCCACTGAAGGGGCGTGTAGGGTTTGGGGACAAGCCAGCCGACCGAGGCGTTGACCTGGGCGGGGCCCTTGCCTAGCTCGCACCGCGCTAAGCTGACCTTCTTGCTTAGATGGACGATGCCGTCGATGTCCTTGGTTCGCTCGCCGGGGAAACCGAGCATGAAATAGAGCTTGATCGATCGCCAGCCCGCTTTGTACGCTTGGCGAACACCGTCGAGCAGGTCGCCGTCGGTGACGTGCTTACGAATCGCCGCCCGCATGTCGTCGTTGGCTGCCTCCACCGCTATTGTGAGGCCGCTCTTGCGAATGGAATTCACCATCCACGGAATGTTCTGAAGCATTTTGTCCACACGAAGCGACGGTACGGAGATGTTGACGCGCCGCGCCGCGAATTGTTCGTTCACGCGCCGGGCTAGCTCGCGCAGGTCCGGATAGTCGGCGGTCGAAAGAGAGAGCAGACCGAACTCGTCCATCCCGGTGGCTGCGTACATTTGCTCAGCCATTTCCAAAATGCGGTCGACACTTCGCACGCGCACCGGCCTTTTCGTATAGCCGGCGTGACAAAAGCGGCATCGCTGGGGGCAGCCGCGCATGATCTCGATGGCGAAGCGGTCGTGGACGACTTCGACGTAGGGGACCAACGGCTCGAGTGGAAACGGAGCCGCGTCGAAGTCTTCCGTTTGGCAGCGTTGGATCGTTCGCGGAATCGTCGGGTCGGTGGGCTCGATGGCTCGAATCGTTCCGTCGGGGCAATACTCGACGGTGTAGAGCGACGGCGCGTAGATCCACTCGAAGCGTTGCGCTAATGCTCTGATCATCTCGCGCCGGCGCATCCCGCCGCCTTTCATTTCGCCGTAGGCTTTGAGGATCGCGGCCATGGAAGCCTCGCCGTCACCGAGAACGATCAGATCGAGAAACTCGGCTACCGGTTCGGGGTTGTCGGCCTGAGGGCCGCCGGCGATCACCAGCGGATGGCGGTCGTCGCGATCGGCTGATCGAAGCGGGATGTTGGCCAAGTCCAAGAGTTGCAGCACGGAGGTGAAGGCCATCTCGTACTGTAACGAGATTGCCAAGATGTCAGCGGTCGAAACGGGCTGCCGCGTGTCCCACGTAAACAGCTCGATGCCTTTACTTCGCATGACCGCTTCGGCGTCGCCCCAGGGGCAGTAGACGCGTTCGGCGCAACATCCGTCAGTGTGGTTGATGAGCCAGTAAAGTATCTGGCACCCCAGGTGGCTCATTCCGATGGTGTAGGCGTCTGGGAAGGCGACGGCGACGCGGACGTCGGCTTTTTGCCAATCTCCGGCGTGGGCGAGTTGGTTAATCTCACCGCCGATGTACTGGCCGGGCTGCTGCACGAAAGGTAAAAGTTCGGACCCGACGCGGTCCCGCAAGGACGTCATCGATTCACTCCTACTGTAACAAAGTCCGCCGCAGCGCCGTGAAAGCGTGTGTGGGCACCGTCTGAGATGTCCCCACTCTAACGGTCTAGGCGTGGTTTTCAAGGGCGGGGAGTTTCGCGGTTCGTTTTGCCCCGACGATCGCCGGAGGCAAACCTGAGATGTCATGAGAACTTAGGGGGATAATTGCCGGAAAATGGTTGCGTTTCGCTCCTTCAGGCGTTACGCTCTATGTTTGAATATGTATGGCTCACGGAAAATCCGTACGCTTTTGGTGCGCGCGGCGGCGCCAGCCAGGAAGTCTGCGTCAACGCTGATCGAGCTGTTGGTGGTCGTTTCCATCATCGGTTTCTTGATGAGTATCTTGCTGCCCTCGCTAAAACGCTCGATGGAGTTGGCGTATGCCACGAGTTGCAAGGCAAATCTTCGTCACATCGGTCAGGGTACACTGCTGTACACGCTGGAAAACAGTGGGTGGCTGCCCGTGCCCTCCAAGGAAGAACAGCGGGCGCCGATGTCCGAAGTTCAGGCGAGTTCACAGAGCGGCGGTTCACCCGTAGTGGATCACGAAGCTACTGGAGAAGCAGCGTGGTTTGGGAAGCTCTTCCCTACCTACCTTGGTGATCCAATGGTTCTGCGATGTCCGAAGGATCCGTTCGGCTTCCGTATGGTTACTGCCAAGAGTCGTATCTCGGATCCGTCCGCGGCGAACTCCGCCAGTTACGGGATGAACAGTTTCATCTTGACGGCGGGGGACGGTTATCTCGCCAACATCGAACGTCATGGCCCGTCTCGTCCGCTGGATACGATTCTTCTGGCGGATGCGGGTCCGGATCGACTGTGGCGTGAAGATTATTCCAACGTCGGGTTCGTACAAGGTCCAGAGCGAAACCAGAGCATGCTTTCGTGGGGCGATCGGTTCGATCCGTTTTCATACGGCCAGAGGCGCTCTTGGGTTACGCAGCGCCACGGTCACGGGATTCACGCCGTGACACTGGACGGGGGAGTGCGTAGCGTGGGCACGACCGAAGTGCTGCGCAGACGCGTTCAGAAGTACTATCGAAGATGTGCCGCGGGCGGCTGCACTATGTGTAACGAGCTCGAGGTCTTCCACTATTCCTTCGCTGCGGACCGCCTGTTCTGGTGGACCGGACCGGTACCGATCAGGTAATTGTCGGCGACAGATTCGGGGGGCACGGCATGAACCCGCCGACGCGCCATACCGTTCGCATCATCAGGCGAAGGGGGCCTTCGCGTGTTGCGCTCATCAGCTTGATCAGTGCGTTCGCGGCTGCGGCTGTACTGTTCGCGGCGTGGCGTATCTGGCGCACGAAGGAGGTCGCCGCTCCCTACGAACGGATGCTGGCCGACGTGATTCTCGATTATCGGTGCGAAGCGGAGCACGCCTTCAATGCTTTGGGTCAGCCCGAAGCGATGTCATGCCCGACGTGCGGGCGGCCCGCCTATCCACTGACCCGATACGAATGCAGTATGCATGGCACGTTCGAGGTGGCGGTTCGGTTTGGCCTCGACGAGCTCGGACGTACGTTCGTTTCCAAACTGCGCCTTGCCGGAGAGCGGTGGGTCGACCAAAAGGACGGTCTTACATGCCCACGCTGCACACGAAGCCTCGCAGCGGAACTGGCGGAGGATCTCTCCGAGTTAGGCATGGATCCCGAGCGCCAGGAACGTCGGCCGCCGTTTCAGCGCCGCCGGGTGCCGGAACCGTAGCGCCAGTGTTGTGTCGCGCATCGATTGACGGGTTTTCCCGGTCCGCTCCTGCGGAGAGCGAAGCTCCTGCGGAGAGCGATCCTGCGTTCCTAAGGTTATTTCCAATCGTCCGGCCCCTCATAGTCGCGGTTCTGCTTGGCCCCATCCCATCGGATGACGTGTGACGCAACGCGAGATGCTTTAGCGTTTCCACCCACCAGTTCCCAACAGCTTGACGAAGCGGCAGGCCAAGAGCGGCGTCTCGATGGTTCTGTGCTCCAACCGGTCGACGCGCTGCAATCTTTGTTCCTTGGACCCGCCGACCGGGATCAGCATTCGTCCGCCGGGCGCGAGCTGCTGCGTCAAAGCGACAGGTACTTTCGGCGCTGCGGCTGTGACGAGGATTCGGTCGAACGGGGCAAGATCGGGCAGACCTATACTTCCGTCGCCGGCGTACAGCGTGACGTTCTCGATGCCCAAGGCTGTAATTTGTCGTGCAGCTTGATGCCGCAGGGCGTCGATTCGCTCGACGCTGGCGACGGTGCCGGCCAATCGGGCGAGAATCGCGGTCTGATAGCCCGATCCCGTCCCGATCTCCAAGACTCGGCAGCGCGACGTGACGGCGAGATGTTCGGTCATGTAGGCAACGATAAACGGCTGGCTGATTGTTTGACCGTGGCCGATGGGCAGCGCGCGATCCTCATACGCTTCTCCCTGGCGATCAGAGGGCACGAAAAGCTCGCGGGGCACGCTACGGATCGCGTTGAGCACATCCGGGTGGCGCAGGCCACGAGCGACGATTTGCTCGTCGATCATCCGCCGCCGCAGGACTTCGCTTTCGCCGTCGGGTGGGATCGCCATTACGCAGCCGCCTGCCGAGTAGTCTGAAACGGCCATCCTAATGGGTCGTGAGGCGTTGGGCGAGTTGTAGCCTCAAGCGCGACGTCATCGTCGTGTCTCGTGCTGTCGAACAAGGGTGACCTTACGACGTGTAGGCGGAGTCGTACGTTTCTGCGATCCGCACGCGCAACCGTGTAGAGGAGAATCGCAGTGGACTTTTGCCGGCGTAGCCGTCGATAAACGAACGAACATGAGGGGTTGTGCCCACACGGGCAGCTCCTCCGATTTGAATGCGCAGTGGCCCATGAACATCACCGACACGTCGACGGCGCCGCCGAAAGTAGACCGTCCTGCCGTCAGATTGAATGACGTGACCGTGGCCCTGGTCGGTCAGGCGGCGGCGTGGTTCGATCTGGACCAGAACGACGAGTACGTAACGCTGCGCCCGCGCGAGGCGTTGGCGAGACGTTGCACCATTCGCCCGGCTGCGCTGTTCCGGCAGGATCGCGGGTTTCCCGACGTCAATATGGTCATGGGGCGACTGGTGTTTGAGCGTGGGGCCACGCAAGAGCAGCGGTACACGCCGTTTACGCTCGACGCGCAGCGGCTGCTCTGCGAACTTTTCCTGCCCGTCGAGGTGATGCCCGAAGATGACTGGCCCGTCTCGACGACGCGCTGGTCCAACTGTCAGGCGATCGCCAAGCGCCTGTTATCAGCGGCCGACGTCGGGTGGGGCGGGCTTAGACCGGCCGACGTCGAAGCGTTGGTCACGTTCGTTCCCTGGCCCGAACCGCTCGAGGGTTGCTTGCTTCATGCGTTGACGCAATGGACGCATCGGCGCGGTTGCTGTGTCGTTGAGATCGGTTCGTTCCGCGGTCGATCGCTTTCGATGCTCGCGTTGGCCC
>JADFRO010000088.1 GCA_022561255.1 Planctomycetota bacterium
TCGTATCAGCCAGGCCAAGATCATTACCGGCTAGCTCTTTTTTGATGACCTTACCGTGCTCGTCGAACTCCATGTCCGCCTGGGCGGTGTACACCTTGGATAGCTCAATGAGATTGCGGCGAAACTCCTCCTTGTCGATTCGGGTGATCGCGCGAGTAGCGGTAACAACTTCGTCGATATACCGCGTGAACACGTCGCGGCGTTTCGTGTAGGTCGCCTTCTTTTTCTTTCGGCGTAGCAGCGTCGCGAGTCGCCGGCCACACTCCGCGATGGCGAGCTTGACCTCTTTGCGAATCTCGTCGTAGTCGGCGATCGCCTCCTTACCCTCGGAGATAAACGGCACCCAAACGCTTACCATGTGAATCAAGACCACCATCGGCCCGCGAGGCATCGACCCGGACGACTGCGACAAGCCATAGTTGCTCCACTTGGTTTCCACCATCGCTTTGAACGTCGTACACGAACTTTGCTGATACAAAAGCGGCACGCGGTTGGCGAAACGGATCACGCGAGCAGGGCCGGGACCGGACTCTTTTTCGTTACCGTTACCCGAATCGTCGTCGTGCCTATCCGTACCGAGCGATCCACCGTAGGCGAGTCCGACCTCGATCTGAAACGGATTGCCCCGATACACCGACGGCGGCCTGGTACTGGCCGTGTAAAACTCCGCCTTAATGCCCTTGAGCAGCCCCGTAAGAATGGCCTCCGCACCCATCGGCGCCAGGCAATCGGTCGACGGCGCTTTGAGCTTCGTCTCCTGCAGCACGCTGTAAATCTTCTCAGCCGCCTGGGGTGAAATGCTGCCCAGATACGTTCGCGCCGTAAGCCCCGAAGCGTCGCACACCTTTTTGGCAACGGCTGGGCTAACACGTGAAAACTCGCTGCTAAGAAACGGACCGAGATTCTTGGCGGCGCTTTCTTTGAGCATCTTCATGAACGTGCCAAGCTCAATGCCGTAAGGGTGGGGTTTGATCTCCGCGGTGTCGTCGGGCAGCGTCTCGGTGCCGCGTGGAAACTCGATCACACCGCCGGTTGGCGGGTGATAAGTGAAACGGGCGTGCGGATTGGCGATGGCGGTCAGTTCAAGGTATTCGTCGACGCTTTGTCGACCCTTGTTGTACGCAGCCTGGAGCTCAATCGTCACTTCCGTACCATGAGGCCAATCCACTTCGACCGTATCGTCGCGAATGATGTCGGGTCGATTTTTCTTCGTGTCGATCGCCAGGGCATAGCGATGCGCTTGGGCGCGGCTACCTGTTCGGCTGATGATGCGAATGGGTTTGCCCGTGGTGATCAGACCATACATGCCCGCGGCGCTGATACCGATTCCCTGCTGCCCGCGCGACATTTTCAACCGGTGGAACTTGGAACCGTAAAGCAGCTTTCCGAAGACGTTGGGAATCTGTTGCTTGACGATGCCCGGTCCGTTGTCGCGTACGGTTACGCGGAAGCGGTCGTCTGCCGTCTGCTTAACGACGATGTCCAGATCGGGCAGGATGCCACCCTCTTCGCACGCGTCGAGACTGTTGTCGACCGCTTCTTTGACGGTCGTCAGCAGGGCCTTACGCTTGTTGTCAAAGCCGAGAAGATGACGATTTTTCGCGAAAAACTCCGAGACGGAAATCTCGCGCTGCTGTTTAGCCAGCGTTTCCGCCGTCGCGGCTCGAGCCCTCGGCTTTGGCTTGACCGCCCGCTTGGGCGAGGGGCCGCTGCCGCACTTGGTGAGCCTTGAACCTGCGGACGCTATATTTTTCGTTCGCGGTGGCAACTTAACCCTTGGTTCTACAGTACTTTGGGAATAGTCGAGCGATAGCTGCCCGGCGTTTTCTTCGGCTGGTAGTACCTGCTGCTTGTTGGCCATCCATGGCGCTCGGCAAGGGGTCGGGGCGATCGTTCGGTGCCCATCCTATCGGCCATGCTTCGCGTTTCAACTGACTGCTCACCTGCAATGACCAGTAGGCTGCGTGTGCGCCCGAGCTGACGCGTCGGTTCGGACGACTATTTTTCGGCGTTTGAACCCCGCGTCCACGGGATGCGATTCGGGCAGAAAGCCGCCTCCTGTTCAACCGATTTACTGCTGGCGTTTCGGTTGATCTTCGGGTAGAATGATTGCACCGGGGCGGGAGGCCTTGATTGACCGTAACTCGTTGTAGATAAAAGAGTTACACGCCATCAGCGGCGGGCGGTCGAGAGACGTTCGCGGCGTAACGCCTCGGCGATTCAATGCGCGCAATGACAACGTCAACGGCGACATTGTGGAACGACGTTCTCGGCCGATTTCGAGGCCAAAACCCACGCCTCGTACGCGGGTGGTTTGGCGACCTGCGCGTGGACCGATTCGACGGCGGCGTGCTCGCCGTCCGTGCGCAAAACGACGCCCAGTCCACCTACCTAACCGAACAGTGTGCGGCCGCGTTTGCCTCCGCCGCACAAGAAGCGACCGGGCGCCTTGTCTCCGTCGCCTTTGACGTACCGCTTGGTACCGACCGACCGGCGAACGTGTTCCCCAGGCAACCTCTTGCCGATCTCGATCCTGACTACACTTTCGCGAACTTCGTTGTCGGTCCATCCAACGAACTTGCACACGCCGCCGCCGTCGCAGCGGCCGGGCCGGATACCGATGCGGCCTATAATCCCTTGTTCGTTTTCGGCAAGTCGGGCATGGGAAAGACGCACCTGTTACAGGCGATCGCGCGAACGCTTCTTGAGAACGACCGGACCACCCATTGTCGCTACGTTAGTTGCCCAACCTTCGTAGCGGACTTCGTCGGGGCTATCGACACCGGCTCGCTCGAGCGCTTCCGTGCTGACTATCACGATCTCGACGTACTGATCGTCGACGATCTTCAGTTTCTTTCCGGGCGAGACCGAAGCCAAGAAGAATTCTTTCATGTCTTCGAAGCGCTGCAGCGACGGGGTGGCTGTATTGTTCTCTCCGGCGATCGACCTCCCAGTGACCTCGCCGATCTGTCCGAGCGCCTGATGACCCGGTTCGCATCGGGATTGGTCGTCTCACTCGAAACGCCCCTTCTCGAAACGCGGATGGCTATTCTGAGGCGATTCGCAAAAAGTCAGTGCATAGAAGTCGACGAGGCCGTAATCAGCTACGCCGCTGACGAGGCAATAACCAACATCCACGAGCTACGCGATCGGCTGGAGCGCATCAACCATCTCAGCCGAGTTCAAGGTGAGGCGATCAACCTCGCCCTGGCGCAGCGGGCGCTTCGTGACGGCGGAGCCGCTGTTCCACCCGTCGCAGCGATTCTTGGAGCGGTCGCACGGCGTTTCGACGTCGACGCTCAGGTTCTGCTGAGCAGGAAACGTTCGCGGAACGCCGCTTACGCACGCGATGTGGCGGTTTATCTGACGCGCCGGCTGACACATCTGGGGCTGGAGCAGATCGGCGACGTCTTCGGAGGACGAACCCTCGCTGGCATCCTTGAGGCCTGCCGCTCGATCACAACGCAGGCCCAGAACGATGCCGAGCTTGCCCAGCTTCTTGACGAGATCGCCTCGGAGACGAACAATGCGATCTATTAACGCGTGCAAATCCCGTTCGTTTCTCTGTCGGTTACGGAGCGCAAACGACAGGAAAACGCGGCCGGCGCCTAAGGCTGTGCGATTGGCTGTTTTCGTCACAGTTTTGTTCACAGAGTTCGCACAGCCTGAGCGGGCCTGTTTGACGGATAGCTATTGAAGCCATCAGGCTTTAGGAAACTATCAGTGTTGCAACGCACGGAAGTAACGACACATAGTAAGACTATTGGTTCTATAATGAACTATATCAAAGAGACCAGAAATGTTGGGTGTTGACGTGAGAGGAAGGGTGGCGGCGTGAAGCTTCGATTCAATCGGGAAGAGTTGGTGGAGACCCTATCGGCGATTTGCAGTGTTGCTTCGTCCCGATCGCCCAAGGAAATTCTCAAGTGCGCTCGGTTGGAAGCACAGTCGGACGTGCTGCTCGTTACCGCTACGGATCTGGAGATCGGTCTACGCAGTGCGGTTATTCAGGTTGAGGTGGAAGAGCCGGGTGAGGTGCTCGTCGTAGCGGATACGCTGGCGAAGATCGTCCGGGAATGCTCGGACGAGGTCATGACGCTAGAGACGGAGGGGAGCACGCTGCACGTGCGGGGAGAGGGGAGCCACTTCAAGATCGTCACGCAGGCGGCGGAGGATTTTCCAGCGGTTGCGGTCTTTGACGGGGATGCCGACTTTACGATCGCTCATACAACACTGCAACGTCTGGTGGAATGGACCTTGTTCGCGTCGGCGCGAGAGAGTACGCGTTACGCGATCAACGGCGTTCTGTGGGAAATCGAGGATGACCGTCTAGCGCTAGCGGCGACCGACGGGCGGCGTCTTTCGGTAGCGCGGGCCAAACTCGAAGACGCCAGCGGGGCGGGCGCCTCGTCGGCGATTGTTCCGAGCAAGGCACTATCACTTTTGGCCAAGTTGGGCGCGGAGGCGGACGCTCGTATAGCTGTGAAGCTCACGGCGAATCAGATGCTCCTCAAGGTCGGCCGGGCGATGCTCAGTACGTCGCTGATTGAGGGTCATTTCCCCAAGTATCGAGATGTTATTCCCAAAGATTGTGACCGCGTGGTCATGCTCAACACGAGCGAGTTTCATAGCGCACTTAAGCGGGCGGCGTTGCTTACCAATGACGAGTCGAAGGGTGTTCGCCTTGCTTTCGGCGATGGAACCCTGACGCTTTCGAGCCGAGCGCCGGAGCAGGGCGAAGCGACGATTTCTCTACCGGTCAAATACGACGGCGAGCCCACGGAGATGGGGTTCAATCCCACTTTTCTGATGGACGTGCTGCGTGTGTCGCACGTGGAGGAGATTCGTTTTGCGTTCAAGGAGGCGAACAGGCCAGGGGTTCTGCAGATCGGCGATGATTTCGTGCACGTTGTCATGCCGGTGAATCTTTCCTCAGCATGATGCAACGCAGCGAGGTCGGAAAGCGTCAGTGTGAGTATGGACGATACGTCTCAGTTGGATTGGGTCGCGCGTAATCGCGCTCGGCCCGACAGACGAGAGCAGGTCGGTGACGTTGTTGCCAAAATTGTCGACCGCCTCGGGCGTCAGAGTGAAGAACCGACTGGGCGTGTGGCGGAGATTTTGGCGGGCGTCGTTGACGAGGAGTTCCGTCGCCACTGCCGTGTTGGGAGGATCGTGGCCGGTACGCTCGCCATTCAAGTGGATGAACCGGCACGCGTAAGTGTGTTTACGCGGCGCTGGTCTTTGCGCGTTTTGGAAGCGGTGCGATCGCGGCGAGGCTGCGGATCGATCCGGCAGGTGGTATTTGAGGTTGGCTCTTACGGGCGGAGTATTGCCCTGTCGGTGGGCGCGGTTCGCGGTTAAAATAACAATCGGTCGAATGTAGAGAGAAACATGAAGGCGGGGGCGTGCAGCGATCACGCCGACGGGATCTATGGCTGACACAATGGCGACAGAGCGGCGTTATGACGAATCGAGCATCACCGTGCTCGAGGGGCTTGATGCAGTCAAGAAGAACCCGGCGATGTACATCGGCGGCGTGGGGGCCGCGGGGCTTCACCACCTAGCGTATGAGGCCATCGATAACGCCGTTGATGAGGCGCTCGAGGGATTCTGCGACGAGATCGTAATCCGCCTGAACGCCGACGGCAGTTGCACCGTCATAGACAACGGGAGGGGAATCCCCGTTGGCCCGTTGGAGCACACCAATCCCAAGCTCAACGGTCGACCGGCGCTCGAGGTGGTCATGACGGTCCTCAACTCGGGCGGAAAATTCAGCAGCAGCAGCTACAAAGTTTCGGGAGGGTTGCACGGGCTGGGAATCAGTGTCGTCAATGCGCTGAGCGAATCGCTCATGGTCGAGGTCCACCGCGAGGGTAAGCGTTACACAATGTGCTTTGCGCATGGCGAGATCACGCAAGAGCTTCAAACAGAACCCACCGCTTCGGATCAGACGGGAACGTCGATTAAGTTTTTGCCCGACCGCAAGCTGTTTCAAGACTGCGGGTTCAAGTACGAAACTCTACAGGCGCGTATCCGCGAATTGGCGTATCTCAACGACGGCCTTCGGATTCGTCTCGTCGACGAAATGGGCGGTCGAGAGTGCGACTACTGTTTCGATGAGGGGCTGAAGGCGTTTTGCATAGACCTCGCCGGCGGCGCGGAGTCGCTCCACAAAGAGCCGCTCCTGATCAAGGGTGAAGACCAGCAGCACGACGTCAGTGCCCAGATCGCCCTTCTGTTCACCGACAGCTATACGGAGAACATCCTCTGCTTCGCCAACAACATCCACAACGTACACGGTGGAACACATCTTTCGGCGATGAAGACCTCAATCTCTCGCGTGCTTAGCTCCTACGCGCGCAAGAACAATCTGGTCAAAGGCACGACGAACATTACCGGCGACGATTGGCGAGAGGGTCTTACGGCGATCGTGTCGGTGAAACTTCGTGATCCAAAGTTTGAGGCGCAGACGAAGGTCAAACTGCTCAACCCCGAAGTGGAAACCGCTTTGCAGCAATTTCTCAGCGAGCACTTTGGCAATTACTTGGAGGAGCATCCAGCCGAGGCCAAGCGCATCGTCCAAAAGGCCGTCCAGGCTGCCCAGGCGCGGGAAGCGGCGCGGCGCGCTCGCGACCTTTCTCGCAAGAGCGCACTGAGTAGTGGCGGTCTGCCGGGTAAGCTGTGGGATTGTCGCAGCAAGAACGCGGACGAGACGGAGCTGTTTCTGGTCGAGGGCGATTCAGCCGGCGGCATTGCCAAGCAAGGGCGCGATTCCTATACGCAGGCGATTCTGCCGCTGAAGGGCAAGATTCTCAATGTCGAGAAGGCCCGCATCGATAAAATGCTGTCGCACGAAGAAATCACCAAGCTGATCTCAGCGGTCGGTTGCGGGATCGGCAAGGAGGAGTTCGACGTTGCGAAGTGTCGTTACGGCAAGCTCGTCATCATGACCGACGCCGACGTAGACGGCTCACACATCCGCACGTTGCTGCTAACGTTTTTGTTCCGCCACATGAGGCCGCTCATGGAAGCGGGGCAGATTTATGTGGCGCAGCCGCCGCTCTATCAGGTCAAGAAGGGCAAGCACGTTGAGTATTTGCTCGACGATGAAACGCTCAACCGCAAGCTCGCTGAGCTGGGGCTGGACGGCACAGCCTTGCTGGTGCGTGAGGACGGGTGCGAAGAGCGCGTGATCGAAGGGGAGCCGCTTCGAAATCTTGTCGCTGATCTCGAATCCCTTGATTCGCAGTCGCGCGTGTTGTCGCGGCGCGGGATTGCGCTTCAGGATCTCGTTCTGGAACATCGCCACGAAAAACTGGGCCTGCCGAAGATTTTGGCATACGTCCATCGTCCCGGTCAGGTTTCGCCCCAGCGGAGGTATCTCGCTGACGAGGCTGCGCTGAATGAACTTCGCGACGCCGAATCGGTCGGCGGAGACGTCGTGGAGATTATGGAGGCCAGGCACGTCTTGCTCGCCAAGTCGGAAAACGGCAACGGGCATGGCAACGGTGAGTTCGACCTGCCGGAGCACCGCATCGTGCGTCACCAACTTCCCGAGTGCGTTACGCTCGATGAGATCATCGCGCGCATCGAAGCTTTGGGACTGAAGATCCTCGATCTGTTCCTCCTGCGCGAAGAACTCGTTACCGGCGAGTTACCGCCGGCGAAGTTCCTTCTTCGTCAGGAAAACGGGGACGTCGTTGAGCTCGCCAACCTGGCCGGGGTCGCTACGGGTGTCCGTAGCCTCGGGCGAAAGGGGCTGGCGATCAAGCGTTTCAAGGGCTTGGGCGAGATGAACGCCGACGAGCTCTGGGAGACGACGATGGACAAGAGCGCTCGCACGCTGCGGCGTGTCGTCATTTCCGACGACATGAACGACGTCGAGCAGGCCGACCTCGACGGCCGGGAGGCGGACCGCATCTTCCGCCTGCTCATGGGCGACAACGTCGAAGACCGGCGCCGCTTCATCGAAGACAACGCGATTCACGTCAAGAACCTGGACATCTAATCACCCACTTCAATTGATCTCCTGAGCCGTAATCTCCTGAGCCGCGGGCTTCAGCCCGCGCGGTTTCTCGAACTCCGCGGCGTCGCGCATTGGCGTACGCTCATTCAGTCGGTCATCGCGCTGCGCAAGCCACCAGTAGCGTTGAAGCCAATCCGTCCGGTAGACACCGTAATAGGGTGCCGGCAGGTACCGGGCTGCCACGCGAAGGTTGTTGCGAATATCGTAGAACGTGGTCCGCTCACTCTTGCGGGCATGAGGAGTTTTCAGATGCGCAACGTGCAGGTCGTCGAACATCCTGACCCGCCAGCCCGTCTGCGCCATGCGAAAGCTCAGGTCGTACTCCTCAGCCTGCATGAAGAATGACCGATCGAGGCCGCCGCTTTGACGAAGGGCCGTCGCGCGGAAGCCCACACCGCAACCGAGAAAGACATCCGGCAGCGCCCCGCCTTCCTTTCGCTTGTCGGGCAAATGCACGACGAAACCAGCCGCTCCCAATTTCGGATCGTTCTCGAAATGCCCGATCATGCGTGCGATGGAGCCGGGCTGCGGATAGGAATCATCGTCGAGAAAGACGATGTATCGGCCGCTAGCGCCGTTAAGGTAGGGCGGGCCGTGCCCGCCATCGACGCCGTAGCCTTTGGCGCAACTACCGGCGTTGCGGCTAAGGCGGATGAGGCGGTCGCACTTCGACGAGACCGCCTCCGGCGTGCCGTCGGTCGAGGCGTTATCCACGACGATAATCTCGTAGTCGCAACGGTCGAGGCCGCACTCCGCAACGCGCTCGAGCGTCCGCATTATGACCGCGCACCGGTTGTGCGTGGCGATGATGAAGCTCACCTCTTTTTCGTAGCGGTCGCGCATGGTGTCGCGGAGTTAGAGCGTGCGCGAGAAGGCTCACGACAAACCGAGCCGCGACCGTAAGGGAGCGGTTTTCCCTGCCTGTAGCCGGACCGCTTCCTTACGGTCGCGGCTCGGAAAAGACCTCGTTACGCACGCTCTTACAGACACCGGTAATATCGGCGGGGGACACAAGGAGTGAATAGCGAATTCAGAATAACGAATTCAGAATGAGGGGTCGCCTTCCCCATTCGCTATTCGCCACTCTTCATTCGCAATTCACGCTACGAACACGGCCGCGGGTCGATCGCCGGGAACGGGTACGGCAGCCCGCGAAACGCGTTGATCAGCCGGCTGATTTCCTCGATGTTGACGATGAGATCGGGTGTCGCCGGCTGAGTATCGCATCGCGCCTTGATCGTCGCACCGGGCAGGTTCCTGAACTTGTCGAGCGTAGCGGTTACGTCGGTGGTCACATCCACGCTACCGTCCGGTGGGCCGCACGGGCTGGTCGTGCAGTCCTGCACCAGATCACCCCATTTGCTCGTGGAAAGCAGCAGGTTGTCCGAGAAGTCTCCCTCGCGGTCGACACTGCACGGGGCGCCGTTCACCATGTCGATTGCGAAGTCAGACCCGGGCACGATGGCTTCGTGGAGCACGTGGATCACACCCCACGCGCTCCAATCGGTAAAGAACGGCGCGCAGTCCAGCGTGGCCGCCGTCATGGTGTCAAAGTCGGGGTCCACCGGAACGAACCCGCTGTTCTCGCTAACCTCCTGCGGATCGGTGACCCACATGACCAGACCGTTGAGGTTAT
>JADFRO010000089.1 GCA_022561255.1 Planctomycetota bacterium
AGTTGGAAGGAGAGCTGCTCCAGGTGAACGCCGAGGTCTACAGAGGCGACACCAATTTGAGGCCCGACCCGCAACGTTACCGGAGCGAAGTTGAGGATCCCGCGGATTCCGGCCGCCACCATCTCCTCGGCGACGCTTTGCGCCGCCGGGACAGGTACAGTCAAAATACCCACGCGGACCGAATGTTTGCGAACAGCTTCCGGCAAGGCTGAGAGAGGCTCGATGCGGATTTCGTTGGCGCTGTTGCATTTCTGTCCAATCTTGCTCGCGTCGTTATCGAACGCCGCGACCAAGTCAAAGCCGCGTTTTTGAAAACCGCGAAACGAAATCAAGGCACGTCCGAGGTTACCTACACCGACCAGCAGCACGTTGGACTGCCTGTCAGTTCCGAGGATGTGACGAACCCGCTGGATCAGTTCCGCTACGCGGTAGCCTATTCCCGGGTGGCCGAACTGCCCGAAATAAGCCAGATCCTTGCGAACCTGGGCGTCGGAGAGGCCCAACGCCTCACCAAGCTGACGGCTTGAGACCGTGCGCCGGTCGGCCGAGTGGAACGCCTCAAGCTGTCGCAGGTAGAGGCTGAGTCTGCGCACGGCCGGGGCTGGGATGTTGTCCAACTTCGCCATCGATCCGTCGGCGGGCTCACCGGGCGAAACACCCACGCGGCACCGCCGCCTCTCGCGGTCCAACTATATCCGAGCGCAGAAAACCGCGTCAAGGCGACGACCGTCGCGGCCGGATCGATCCCCGGGTCAGCCCGTCTTGACACCACGGCGACGGTCGTTAGTTTCCTGTGACTCGGATCGGCCCAGTATGCCACCGACGCGGATTTTCTCCGCACCGGCCGCGAACGCGTGCACGGCTGTGGCGTGTACGTCGCCTTCTGATTTCCTGGCATTTTGCACGGGGTGTTCGTCGATGCCGCTTTGTGGCGGGGGTTCTTCGTCTTATGGTCAACCGCGTCGTCTGCGTCGTCGCCTGCTGTGCCGGGCTTCTCACCGTTACCCAGGAAGCTGCCGCACAACCGCAGAATCAAAACCCACACACGCGGACGATCGATCAGATTCGGCTGCTGCAAACCGTCGGCGTCAACGATCAGGGTCGTATCGCGGAGTGGGTTCGCTTCGAAGTCGAGCGCCTCGCCCAGGTCGTCCCGGGTGGCCGCGGCGCCGCCGCTAGAGCTTTCCGCGTCGCGTTCGGGGATCAGTTTACCGACTTGAAAAACACGCAGGCGTTCTTGGCGCAGTTTCCCGTGCAAACATCCGTCGTCGCCCAAACGCAGTTCGCAGATACCAACGTCGATTCGTGGGTCGCCGGTTCACTCGCCCGCGTTCTGGTCGACATGAACCGATCTGAAACGCACGCCGGATTGTTGAAGGGCGTGGCGTGCGATGTGAGCTTGGCCCGGCACCTCTGCGCCCGCGGCCTTGCGGACCAGCGGGCGTACGTCGCGTCTGACAACGCGCGCCTCGCTACGACCGTCAACGCCATCAAGGACGCCGCGACTGCGGAGTCGAGCCCGGTTGTCCTGGGATCACTCTATCGCGCGCTCGCCTATCCGAATCAGTTGGCTGCGGTGTTCGATGCCTACGTAGCCATCTTTGATCAGCGCATCGCAGCCCGAAAGAAGTCCCCCGCTGCCGACGGAGCGGAAGCATCCGCCTTCGCATTCTTCCGCGCTCCGGTGGTTACGAATTCCATGACCGCCGGCCAAAAGACGCAGCTTGTTGCCAAGCTGGCAGGGTTTCTTCGACTCGATGCCGAGCGGTACAACACCGCCATCCTGGCCGTAGACGAGATCGACCGCTTGGAGCGTTCACTGTTTACGGTCGAGGAAATCCTGGCTGCCGTCACCGGCGCTAAAGGCGGTGACGTTCGCGGCGTGCTCGCCTCCGGCGGATTCCTAAACCGTGCGCTGGTAGTGCGCGAGGCGTACAAGTGGGTGGGCGATCCCAACGCGAAGACTGAGGGCACGCTCAACGCGCCGCCGTGGAACGTTCCCGTTGGCGTATGGTAGGTCGGCCGTCGACTTCCCGCAGTCGGTGGTTCACGCGCCGGTGGTTGACGCTATGTTCCGCAACCTCTTACTCATCTGCACCCTCTTTCTGTGCTTGCTGCTGTCTTTCGTTGCATTTTCAGATTCTCAGCCTCGCGCGGACTTCACCTACGTCAATCCCTCCGGAATTCATACGCTCGATCCGGCGCGGATGAGCTGGACCCAGGACTTTCGCGTAGCGTTAAATATCTGGGAGGGTTTGACCTCGTGGGATCGCAAGACGACCAAGCCGATCCCAGGAGCGGCCCACTTTCCCCCCACCATCTCCGACAACGGGCGGGAGTACACGTTCGCGATCCGAGACGACGCGCGCTGGTCGAATGGCGACCCCGTGACGGCGTACGATTTCATTCGAGGTTGGCGGCGTGGTATGGAGCCGGGCACCGCGATGGACTACGCATTTTTCTTTACCGATCACATCGAGGGGGCGGCGGAGTACGTTGCGTGGCGAAACGATGTCGTGGTCGTCTTGGGTGGGCTACGCGCGCTTCGCGATGGTTCGACACCGACAGAGGATCAACTCCGGCGTCTTGCTAACCACGCACGAGTCAGGCGCAAGCTAACGAACGATTCGATCGAACTCACGCTGCCACCGGATGCGGCGTCCCCCTATGCGTGGCGTGCTCTGGCCGATGACCTCGCGGCACTAGAGCTGGATTGGGGCGCTCTGATCGATTCCGTTTTGGCCGACCATGCACGTGAGATCGACGAACGCTTCGCGAAGGTGGGACTTGCTGCGCTGGGCGATCAAACGCTGCGCGTCCGCCTGACGCGACCTTGTTCGTATTTTCTCGACCTCACGGGTTTCCCGACACTTTTGCCCTGCCACGGCAGCATCGAAGTCTTGCGTCAACGATACCAAGGTTTGCCGTTAACCGCCGAGGGCCTGGTCGTGTACGATCCGCAGTGGACCAAGCCAAATTATAGGCGTCACGGTTACGACGGGCTGGTTACCAACGGTCCGTACCAACTTACCGATTGGGTGTTCAAGCGGCGTGCGCGGCTTACCGTCAACCCGTATCACCGCGCCGTCGACGAAATTTCATGCCGCACGGTGGATATGTTGGAGTACGACAACGTCAGCGCGTCGATTATGGCCTACGAAGCCGGCGCGGTCGACTTTCTCACCGACCTTGGCGTGCCTTACGATCACGAACTCGCCCGATTGTCGCGAACCGGTGAAAGGCCCGACTTCTTGCGGTGTCCGGTGCTGGCGACCTATTTTTTCAATTTCAACTGTCGCGACGCCGAGGTGGCGGGCCGAGCGAATCCATTCGTTGATCCGCGCGTCCGTAAGGCGTTTACGCTCGCCGTTGATCGCCGCAGTATCGTTGAAACGGTGCTCGCCCGTGGCGATCGTGTCGCCTACAGTTTCGTGCCGCCCGATACGATCCCCGGCTATCAGCCGCCGCGCGGGCTGCGTCGCAACATTCCCGAAGCGAAACGCTTGCTCGCCGAGGCGGGCTTTCCCGGCGGCGTTGGGATGGCGCCCGTTGAACTGCTCTGTACGTCCAACGACGTGCGCGTGGGCCAGGCGCTCGCTCGAATGTGGCGCCAGATGCTCGGCGTACGCGTCGAGCTGCGAGCGCTGGAGAGTAAGACGTTCGCTGGGACAAAGGCGCGTGGGGAGTATATGATCGCCCGCGCGAACTGGTACGCCGACTACAACGATCCGACGACGTTTCTCGATTGTCTCACGACGGGAAACGGCAACAACGACAGCGGTTATTCCAGTTTGCGATACGATCAGCTCATTGCGTCGGCGAAGCTGCTTGTCGACCCAACCGTTCGCGCAAAACGCTTACAGGAGGCAGAGGCTGTCCTCGTGGAGCAGGACTGCCCAATCCTTCCGATCCTGCACTACGTTCAGCTCATCGCCGTCGCGCCCCACGTGACCGGGTTGCATCCCAACGCGCGGCTTTGGTTTCCGTTTCGATACGTTTCGGTCAACCGATGATCCTACGAGTACTGAGCAGGTTATCCGCCGGAGTTGTAACGCTCGCCTGCGTTTACGCCATTACTTTTGTGATGGTCGTGGCGATTCCGGGTAATCCGTTCCAATCCGGCGAGCGCAAGATGTCTCCCGAGGTGGAACAAGCCCTCCGCGCCCGTTACCACATGGACAACAACTGGGCCTACTTCGGTGAGTACCTCGCGGGTGCGATTCGGCTGGATTTCGGACCGTCGTATACCTACAACGATTGGACGTGCAACCAGATCATCGCGTCTGCGCTGCCGGTCTCCATGCTGGTCGGGCTTCTTGCGATCTTGATCGCCGTGATGGTCGGCGTACCGATCGGGGTTCTCTCGGCTGTGCGGCGCGACAGCTGGCTGGATGCGACGACACTTGCTTTGGTCATGGTGGGCATTTCGATGCCGACCTTCGTAGTCGGCTCGGCACTGTTGACCGTGTTCGCCGTGCACCTTCACTGGTTTCCCGTCGGCGGGTGGGGCACGCTGGCCCATCTTCCACTGCCCGCCATCACGCTATCTCTGCCGTTCATCGCCTACATCGCCAGGCTCACACGCGTCGGCATGCTCGACGCGCTGGGAAGCGACTTTATCCGCACGGCTGTTGCGAAGGGTTTGTCAACCCGCGTTGTCGTTTGGCGTCACGCCTTTCAAGTTGCGTTCCTTCCGGTGTTGAGCTACCTAGGCCCCGCAACGGCGCAGGCGCTCACGGGATCCTTTGCAGTGGAAAAAGTCTTTGGTGTTCCCGGCCTGGGGCAACATTTCGTAAACGCTGCGCTGAACCGCGACGCCGGGTTGATTCTCGGTTGCGTGCTCGTTTTCGCAGCCCTGTTGATCGTGCTCAACATGTTGATCGACGCGCTGTACGCCTGGATCGATCCTAGAATCTCGGGGGCTGTCTAGGATGACACGCCCAGGCGATACTCGTCGTAGCGGTGTGCATCGCGCCTTGGTGGTGTTGTCCGTTACCGTACTCGCAGCCCTGCTGGTGACTTCAGCCGCGACGCTTCCGTTTACGTTGAACTGGTATGACGTGCAGGAGTTGGGCGAGGCTGTCCGCCACGCGCCGACGTCTGATCCCACTGTGTCCTTCGACTCCTTCGAGCCGTCCGTCTCGCCGGGCATGTTGGCCCCGGCAGCGCGATACCTGCACGCCGCATCGTCATGGCTTGGTCACGATGACTTGGGCCGAAGCATGCTTTTTCGACTCCTACCGGGTTTTCTCATCAGCTTGGGCATCGGTCTTGCCTCGGCGGCGATCGCCGTCTGTCTCGGCACATTTTGGGGCGCGACGGCGGCGCTCGTGGGCGGCAACACCGATCGCGTCATGATGAGGATCGTGGACGTCCTATTCGGGCTCCCCTACATCCTCATGGTGATTCTTCTCAAGATCGCCCTGACCCGACCGCTATCGGCGCTGCTCGGGGGGCAGACGGCGGTTGCGGACCTGATCGTACTGTTCGTGGCCATCGGCGCGGTGAGTTGGCTAACGATGGCCCGCGTCGTTCGCGGTCAGGTTCTCTCGCTACGCGCCCAGCCGTTCATCGAGGCGGCGCGCGCCGCGGGCGCGAGTCGCCTACGGATACTCTGTCGCCACTTGCTGCCCAATCTCGTCGGCCCGGTCATCGTTTATGCGACGCTGGTGATTCCACAGGCGATCATGCAGGAGTCGTTTTTGAGCTTCCTTGGTATCGGCGTGACGCAGCCGACGCCGTCGCTAGGCCGACTCGCCGCCGACGGTGTCGAGGCGGTCAACACGTTCGTCGGCTATTGGTGGCTGATCGTTTATCCCTGCGGAGTGCTCGTGGTGACGCTGGTAGCGATGAATGTTTTGGGTGACGCGCTCCGCGACCGGCTGGACCCGCGGTCACAGATGACGTCGCTGGTTTGACCGCTTGCAGCGGTTCCGTCGGCGCAAGAAAAGTGGCGGCGACCTTGGAAGTCGCCGCCACGTCATTTCTTCGAGAACCCCAACCTGCCGCCTTGCTCCCTATCGCGTAGTTACTTGGAGGGGCATTCGACGCTGATGCCGAACTGTCCGATGATCTCTCCGTCCCAGATGCTAAACGCCGACGCACCGTTGAGCAGGTTGACGCTCGACAGAACGTCTTGCGGCGTACAGCCCCCGCTACGGTTGATGTCGCACTGCACAACTGGCATCGGCGGCGGTCCGAACATCCCGTCGAGATTGTCCATGAGCGCGAGAACGTCATCGGTTTCGGATAGTGTGCTCGCGTCCGAATCGGCCGGTAGGTAGCCCCAGCAGAACTTCCGATCACTCGGCTTGTGCCGTAAGCACGTGTAGCGGTTCGTATCGATAATCCTGCTGAACGTCATCCGCAAGGTTTTTTCGTCGACGGAAGTGACGTCTGTGACCGACGGCGCCCCGCCGATGGGGACCACATTCATCGCAAAGTCTGCCGTTGTGAGGGCGGACGGGTCCGAATCGAAGGTCATGTCGATCGTTTGGATGCCGAGTTTTGCCGCCGCGTCGTTCGGGTCGTGGGGAATACCGGCGTCGACCGCACAGTTTGGCGGGTCCGTGGCCGCGTCGGCCGGTAGCGGTGGGCACTCGCCCACGCCTAGGCCCTCGATACCCGGATCGATATCGATGATCAACTGCTCCAGAGCGGGGATCAGGTCGTTTGACACCGGATCCACGACTATCGTGTCGGTCACATCGAACCCAAACGTGAACGTACCGCATGCGTGGTCGGACACCACCAGAATCAACGTTCCACAGTACATCTCAAAACCGGGGTCCGCTTGCCCAGCGCTTTCACCCCCCACGGCAAAATAGAGGTAGTCGAGCGATCTCTGGTTGACGTCTTTGATCACGTCGAAGCCCGTAAGTATAAAGTCGGAACGGCTGATGTCGATGAAAGTTCCGAGTCTGGGGTCGTGAGTCGACTCCACGCAGAAGTCGTCTACGCAAATCAAACTGCCGAGGCAGTCATCGTCGGTATTGCAGAACGGCGGAGCGGGGGGGGCTTCCCAGCCCAACGGTAGAATGGTTCCATTGGCTCCGCTGACCGCACCGATGCGACCCTGCACCCGGGCCTGGTAGCTGCGGAGGCCGTCCGGAAGTTCAGTCGCCCAGTCTCTGACGCGGAGCTCAACAGTGATCTGGTCGCCGCGTTGGGCCACGATGTGTTGCTGGTCCCCGGTCACGAGCGTGCCGTTGATGTCAACCGCCTTCAGCGACGTCGTGGGGACCGCACCGGCCTGTGCCTCGGCTGTGCTTGCCAACAGGTTTCGCCGGTCGTAGTGCTTTCTGCGCTGAGGGCCGGCGTCTGTCGCGGCCGTGCTCGCCAACAGGGCCATGACGCCCAACACGATACCGAAGCGCGTAACATCCATCCTCATTAGTTCGTCCCCTTCTTTAGACTCCCCGTGATCGAACCGCGCCGGCGAAGTAAAGCCCGCCGGGCGCCAGTTCAGCCATCTTAGCCAATTGCCCTGGAATACTCAACCCGCGCCCAGATGGCGTCAATTGAGGCAAACTACAGCCACCCCATTGGCTCGCTCAAACGCGCGAAAGCCGGTCGAGTGGTCACGTTGGAATCAGCGAACCCCCTTGAGTTCCACCCTCACGCACCATACAGGCACGCCCACAACACCCTCCGCGCGCGAACCAATTAGCGCGCGCCAGCCCCCGCCGGCAGGCGCATTATAGGCTGGCGGGCCGCCCTTGTCCAGCATTCTCCGGGCCACCGGTGCCTGAACGCCAAGCTGTCCGGTACAGTCACAAGGAACGCCAATATCGGGCGTTAGCTGCGCGGCAGCGCCGCTGAGTCCAAGTCGCACAGAGCGGCGATATCTTCGCCGCAATGCTGTTCTTGCAATTCGGACATCAAGCGCTCGAATTTGGCTAGCCGCTCTTGGGCGAGCGCGCGAACCGCGTCGAACCGAAACGAGTCGTTCAGGCGGGCCTTCCAAAACTGGTATTCTTTCTTGCGGTGCCACGTGTCGAGGATCGCCTGGACGCCTTTCCCCTCGACGGCGCCGCGGCGGACCGATATCCACAGAGGCAGAACGCCAAACTCGTCGAGGCTCTCCGCCTCGGCGATGATGTGGGCCTCGATGAACTCAACCGATCGGTCGTTTCGCAGTCGTACCGCCCGCGACGCGAATTCCAGACTATCGGCGGACAAGATCCCAGCCAGGCGACGCGTCAAGATGGCCGCTCCGCGTTCGCAATCCACATCGGAAGTCGGTCCCAGAAGAACCTCGATCCGGTCGATCTCCTCGTTCTTCCATCGCGCTACCCATCCGGCATCGTGGTACAGCCCGGCTGCGAGGACCGCCGCCTCGTCCGGCGACCGACTCTTGGCCTCCGGCATCTTGCTGATCGCGAGCGCGCTCTTGGCGACGCGCGCGGAATGCTCCCACAGAAAAATATCCGGATCACCTCGCGCGGTGGTCAGAAGAAGGTCCGCGCGAGCGCGCTTCCAGATGGCGTCAAGATTCATCGTGGCCACCGTCCACAAAACGACTTACGCATCGCCGCCTGATGCGAGACGCCCGATACCGCTCGAACCTCAGGCGGCAATACGCCCCGCAGTACCGGTTGATCCGCAGCCCGTCTCCCGAAGTCGCCCTCCCGGTTGCGCACAGCAGCGCCCGATCTGCTGCGCGTCCAAAGGGGAGCGCATTCTAGCAGGTTCACGGTTGAAAATGCTACGGAAAAATCTGACACCAAGGCGCCCGTTATCGAACACTTCCGCGCTCCGAAACCGGGGTTCCCAAAGTCTCAGGCCGAATCGAGCAGCTCGTAATGAAAATTGCGCTTCTGTGGAACCCAGCCGGCGGAGCGAATCGTGTCCCTTATCTCTTGCTCGGAAAGGCGATAGGTCACGCCAGCCGCGGACACGACGTTCTCCTCCATCATCACCGACCCCATGTCGTTGGCACCGAAGTAGAGCGCAAGTTGGCCTATCTTGACACCCTGCGTGACCCAGCTTGACTGCATGTTGGCGATGTTGTCCAGGTAAATTCGCGCCAGCGCGGTCATTCTTAGATATTCGGCGGCGTCGGCGAGCACCAGGTGTTTGCCATCCGGTAGGCGGCCAAGGGCTGCTTCCCTACGCGGCGTTCGGCCAAGAGGTGTGCTGCCGGGCTGAAACGTCCAGCTGATGTACGCCGTGAACCCCCCGGTTTCGTCCTGAAGATCACGAACGCGGCGAAGGTGTTCGATCCGCTCCTCGATGGTCTCGATGTGGCCAAACATCATCGTGATGCTGGTGCACATGCCGATCCGATGCGCCTCGCGACACACGTTGAGATACTGCGACGTCGTGGTTTTTCCTTGCGCGATCTTGCGGCGCACACGATCGACAAGAATCTCAGCACCGCCACCCGGGATGGAGTCGAGTCCCGCCTCCTGCAATCGGAGCAGCACGTCGCGCACACTCATGTTGAAGACTTCATGGAACGCGTGGATCTCCGGGGGGCTAAATGCGTGTATGTGGATGCCGGGGTACTCACGCTTGATGAAGCGCATCAGATCGAGATACCAGTCGAAAGGCAACAGCTCCGCGGGTACGAGTCCGCCCTGCATAAGAACCTGCGTCCCACCGATAGCGATGAGTTCTTCTATTTTTTGGCCTATTTGCTCGAACGACAGT
>JADFRO010000090.1 GCA_022561255.1 Planctomycetota bacterium
TGCCTTGACAGCACCGCTCAAACCGTCTATACTGAGGGGCTCGGAAGACCGTAACTTTCTCTGGGGTATGGGTTTATGTAATTTGCGGAACCCAATGTCGAGGCGGGCGGTAGGTGAAGAAACAAAGCAAGGGTACATCAAACGCGTCGAAAACGAACTCCGGTCGCAAGAGGGCGAGTGGCAGTTCCGGGCAAATGAACGCCCCTACCACGAAGGCCCGTAGGGCGGCGACTTCCGCGGCGAAGCGGCCTACCGCGAGCAAACCCGCGACTCGCAAGAAGCGTGTTGCCAACACACAGAAGAAGGCGGCCAAGGGAACGAAGACTTCCAACGCCAACTCCCCCGCGTCCAAGAAGGGAGCGACGGCGACGTCGCAGGATCCCATTCAGTTTCCCGAGGAGAGGCAAAAGAAGGTTAAGACACACCTCAGCGCCAAGGAACTTCGTGGGTTCAAAGAGCTGCTGCTGCATAAGCGTGAGGAACTGGCGGGCGACGTCGAGCGTCTAACTTCAGAAGCGCTCAGAGGTTCCGGGCAGGGTGACAACGACCACACGTCCATGCCGATTCATATGGCCGACGTGGGTAGTGATGCGTGGGAGCAGGATTTCACGCTTGGTCTGATCGCGAATGAAGAATCTCGTGTTCGTGAGATCGATGACGCTTTGGAACGAATTGCGGATCGCACGTATGGCGTGTGTTTGGCGACACACAAGAAGATTACTGACGCTCGCCTTCGGGCCAAGCCCTGGGCGAAATATTGCATCGACTACGCTCGCATGCGCGAAGAGGGTCGCGCGCCCTGAGCGTCACTCCAACTTATGAACTCTGCTGAGGCTCCCGACGCTGTCCACCGTGGTGACGACGCTCCCGTGGCGTTGGGGGACTTTCCTTCCCATCTACGTTTTTGGCTACCGGCGGTCGCTGTGCTATGGCTGGACCTGTGGTCCAAGGCGTGGGCGTTTTCGACGCTGCCTTCGGATCGAGCGCGGAGCTGGATCGACGGGTTCGTGGAGTTTCGTCGATCCCTCAACGACGGCGCGGTATTCGGTTCGTTCACGGGATACGTCGGCGTCTTCATCGTGGCTTCGTTTCTAGCGCTGGGTTTTGTTTTTTATCTCTTTGCCCGAAGTCACCGGTGGCATCGATCGCTGCACGTGGCGTTGGCGATGATTCTCGCAGGCGCTTTGGGAAACCTTTACGATCGTGGGTTCATCGTGGCGGACGTGGCGCAGATTTCTACGGGGAGCGGTCAGCAGCGTTCGTTGATCGGTGTCGTGCTGGACGATTCGACCGAAGAGATCGTGCGAATGGGAGACTGGCCTGACGGTGCGAACCCGCGAACGCTGCGGCGCGACAAAATCGTGCTACGTCGTCAGGGGGTCGTGCGAGACTTCATCAAGTTTGTTCCGCGTTTTCCACGTTGGGTTCCACGCCTCGGCGGCCGCGACGTCTGGCCTTGGGTCTTCAACGTCGCCGACGCGTCGCTCGTTTGCGGGGTGGGGTTGCTGTTGATCACCGGCTGGATCGACCGCAAACCTGGGGCGTAAGCTCATCGGCCTCGTGCGCTGATCGCCGCCCGGCCCGGTTCCGTTGGAGCATCGCACTCAATGCCCACGTCGCTCGATCGTCGAATGATGCAACGTGCCATCGACCTCGCCATGGGCGGGCAGGGACGCGTAGAGCCCAACCCGATGGTCGGTTGCGTGATCGTACGCGGCGGTCGCGTCATCGGTGAGGGGTTCCACCGCCGCTTCGGCGGGGCGCACGCAGAAATCAATGCCCTTCGATCGTGTAGCACCTCTCCGCGCGGAGCGACCGTATACGTTTCGCTGGAGCCCTGCTGTCATCACGGAAAAACTCCGCCGTGCGTCGACGCCGTGGTTGAAGCGGGCGTAAGGCGAGTCGTTGCCGCCCTTCGCGATCCGAATCCCTCGGTTCGTGGGCGGGGACTTCGCCGACTTCGCCAGGCAGGCATTCGCGTGACCGTGGGGGTCGAGTCAGCCGCGGCCGCCGAGTTGATCGCCCCGTTCTCAACACGCATCCGGCTGCACCGACCCTACGTTATCGCGAAATGGGCGCAAAGTCTCGACGGTTGGTTGACCACCCCCGCCGGGGTCTCACCGTGGATATCGTGCCCGGAGTCGCGGCGCCGAGTGCATCATCTACGAGCGCGGGTCGATGCGGTGGTCGTCGGAGTGGGAACGGTCCTGGCCGATGATCCGCGTTTGACGCCTCGCGGCGTGACGGTTCATCGTGAAGCGGCGCGCGTTGTTTTGGATGGCCGGCTGCGGACGCCCGAAGACGCTCGGCTCATTCGATCCGCTCGACGAATCCCGACGTTGATCATTACCTCCAAGCGTGCGTCGACGTCGGCCAAAGCGGTGCGGATGCGTCGGCGGGGCGTTGAGATCATCGAATGTGCTTCTCGTAAGAATCGTATTGCGCTCGATGCTTGTCTATGTATTCTGGCGGAGCGCGGAATGACCAACGTGCTGGTCGAAGGGGGGGCGACGCTCCTCGCGGCGCTATTGCGAGCGAATCTTGTGGACGAGGCGTACGTGTTCGTCGCTCCGAAGTTGATCGGCGGCGGCACGGAAGTGCATTCACCCTCGTTGACGCAGATTTGCGCGGAACTGAAGCCGCACGAAGTCCGGTCCGAGCCGTCGGGCGTCGACGTGTTGTATCAGATACGCCTCACCAGCCTGCCCAAGTGAAGCGGGTCGGGGACTCAAACCGGCGGGTCGATACGGTCGAGCTTAGTGGAGATTCCCGCGGGTCCGACGACGATCAGCGTATCTCCGGACGCGAGAACCGCGCCGGGCTCGGGGCTGTAAAGCATCTCACCGTCGGCCCGTTTAATCGCTACGACGATCGCGCCGCTTTTCTCCCGTACCTTGGACTCGCGAAGCGTTTGCCCGTGCAGCGGTGAGTCGGTGCGGATGACGTACTCGTCCATTTCCAACTGGACGCCGCGGTCAGCGATCTCCACAAAGTCCACGCCCTTGGGCCGCGTGAGCATGTTCGCTATGGTGGTCGCTCCGACGAGATGCGGACAAACCACATGACTCGCCCCCGCTCGGAGGAGTTTCGCCTCCGTCGACGCCTGCTCGGCCCGTGCGATGATCGGAAGGCTCGGGTGAAGGGCTCGCGCAGTCAGTGTTATGTAGACGTTGTCCGCGTCGTGCGGCAACGTCACAACCAGCGACCGAGCTTGGCCCGCGGCAACGCGATCCAATGTGTCTTCCTCGGTCGCATTGGCGATCAGAAACGGAACGCCGGCTTTGCGAAGTTCCATTTCCGCATCAGCGCGGATTTCAAGCACGACGACCGCAAGGTCGCGTCGTCTCAGTTCGCTTACGACCATCACCCCCATGCGACCGTACCCGCAGACGATCACGTGTCCTTGCATCTTACGAATTGTGCTGTCCATTTTTCTCTGCTCACGAAGAAACCGAAGTTCACCGCTGATAAATAACGTGATTAGTGACGTGAAGGCGACCGAGACGGCGCCGATTCCAACCGCAATGATGCCCAGAGTCCACCACTGGGCGACGCGGCTTAACTCCCACCGTTCGCTGAAACCGACGGTCGAAAGCGTGATGGCGGTCATGTACGCCGCATCAAAAACGGTCATCTGGCGGTCCGCCTCGATAACGACGTACCCGGCCGTCCCTACCACGAACACAGCGATCAACACAAGTAGGGACAGAATGAATCGTGAACGGGGTGACACGCGTTTGATTCTCGAAAGCGCCGGTCTTAGGTTCAGGGTCGTCCCTGTATGCCGCGTGACAACGAGGCGGCTGATTTAACCTGCGTTGGCCTCGACTTGCAAACGGGTTACACGCGCGAATACGCCCCACAACATGAATGCTCCTGTGAAAACTTGCATGCACCTCTCGCCTTGTGCGACATTTGGAGACTGCTGCGTCGTGCGGAACAACTGCGAGAAGCGGGACATTTGCGGCAGCGAAGGAAGAGAATTTCGGGTGTGGAATTTGCATTACCCGAACTGCCCGGTCAAGGCGTGGCACGTCGTGGATCGTACTGGCTCAATGATTAGCTAGGCGACCCGCTTGGAACGAGCGTAAAGTCAAACTCCAGCAGCAATCGATCGCCAGCCGGGTCGCCCGGCTCGCCCGCTCCGAATACGCCGAACGTCTCTTGGAGTTTCTCAAGCGAGAACTTTCCGGTCATCAGCAACCGCGCCCTACCGGCGTCGTCGCGATCGAGCGTGAACGTCGCCTCGATGCGTAGCGGAATCTCGACGCCTTTGAGTTTGAATCTCCCGTGCAGAGTCACCAGCGTTGATCCCCGGTCCTCACCGTCGCTGGGCCTGGCCGTGATCGACTCAATCGAATAACTGATGTTGGGAAAGTCTTGGCCGCGAAGGCACTCGGCGTTGTAGCGAACGTTTTGGTTGAGGTCAGCCTCACCCATGTCGACGTCGCGCACGCTTACGACGAACGATCCGAGGCCCAGGGACTCACCCGGATGCGTCTGAAGAAAGAGACCGCCACCGATCCTGTTCACCGCGCCGCCGTAGGTGTCGTGGGGTGGTGGAAAGCGAAAGCGAATCCGCGACGTGCTGCCGTCGTGTCCCGCAATGACCCACTCGTCGACGCCGCGTGCCTGTGCGCTATTAGAACGCGGCCGACTGACGCTGTCCATGCGCGTACAGCCGCCCACAGCCACGAGGCTCATTGCAACGATCGTAGACAGATGTGCGCGCATGGCCATCTGACGAGCAGGTGGTCTAACCCCTCTTGAATGTGCCAACGATGGAAACGCGAAGCTGAATCTCGTCGGCCACGACCATCGAGCCCATGCCGGACTTGATGTTGTGGTCGCTACGTTTCATAACGAAGTTGCATCGCAAAATGAGCAGATCGCCGTTTTGCCCACCCTGCCGGTCACCGAGCTTGCCGGGCAGGTACGTTACCGTCACCTTGGTGGTCAGTTCCTTCGTCACGCCCTTGCAGGAGATGTCACCCGTTACGTCCAGTTCGTAGACACCCTTCCTAAGGATCTTGGATTCGGTGACCTTCTTGAGTGTGAACTCGATCGTCGGATGTCCCTTCGCGTCGAGCCATTCGGCGCTTTGCACCGTGTTCTTCATGCCGCGGTGGGCGATGTACAAACTTTTGGTTGCCACAACGATCTTACCCGACGTCATTTTCGGCTTGAGTGGATCGAACGTTACCGTCCCCGAGACGCCGCCGGCGAGGCCCATGATGGGCTCGACCACCGAATCGAGAATGAAAAGAATACTGTTGACGCCCTTGGGGTCTTTGAAGTTGTATTCCTGCTTGGCCGCACGTGCGGATGGAGTGGACATCAGTTGGGTCAGCGCAAGTAAGACGATGCCGCTGCGGATTGAGATAGCCATGGGGTGAACTCTCCTTTTGTGAAGGTTGCGGGGTCGCGGACGCGGTTCGGGCTGGATGGCCGTCATCACCGAATCGTCCGCGAAACTGCCGTCTGGTTTGGCCCCGGTCGGATCGCTCGATCCAGCCCGACACGACCCTATCCGAAACACAGTCGCCATTCAAGCGGGCATGCGGCGGCGGGCATAGACGTTTACATCAAATTACGTTTTCGTTACGCGGCTTTTCATTTTGGATCGGGCATTGCGGCGTCTATGATGGACCTTGCCACGACGGCTCAGGTTTCGGTAGGCGTCTGTGACGGAGACAATCGCGTGAACGCTATATCGAAAAGGGGCAGCATGGTTCTTGGGGCGACGCTGTTGATCGTCGCCCCCACGGTGCGCGCTCAAGTAGGATCCGTGACTCACGAAGGCAGGATATACTTCCGGGTACTCGCTTCCCGCCCGGACTTCGATACGGGTGACGAGGTCTGTCGCTCTGTCGGAATGGTCTGCGTGGGATACACCGAACCCAGCGACGTCGTCTGCCAGATGTTTCATCCCGATGCCGGTAGGACGTTCAGCACCACCGGTGATCCCTCGGGCGTGTACTGCGACGGACCTCCGCAAGAAGGCATCTGCGAAGTTTTGTTCGATGATTGTCACGCCTGCCCGACCTGCGAAGTCGGGTTCGGTTGCGCCGACGAGATTGGATCGCGCTACTGAGAGATGTTCGTGGAGTGCGATTGTTTTGGTCAGGCCGACCGCGACGACGACGGCGTGCTCGGCGTGTGCGACAACTGTCCGCTTCAGTTCAACCCCGATCAGCTCGACGCCGACGGAGATGGTCGTGGTGACGTCTGCGACACCTGTCCGGTTCAGCTCGCCCTGGCGGGAACCCGACACGCTGATGCGACGCTCGACCTGCTCTACACGCTTCGCGATCAAGTGCTCGCCGTAACGCCGCAAGGTCGGCGCTATGTCGAGCTGTTCTACCGCCACGCCGACGAGCTGCGGGCGATCATGCTTGCGGATCCGCGTTCGGGTGTGGAAGCGATGCGCCTCGTGTGGCGGTTTCTCCCGGACCTTCAGCGCATTATAGCCGGGCAGGGTAGAACGTTGTCCGACGACGACGTTCGCGTAATCGAACGCTTCGTGTGGCGAATAGAGCCGCGCGCGAGTGAGCCGTTACGTGTCGATCTTCGGTCGTTCCAAGCAGAGCTCCGTCGCGGTGACGTCATCCGGGCGCTGCGAATCAAGCCGGGGCGAAGACACGGTCGCCGCGAATAGACTTGACGCCGCGAAGAGATTGGACGCGGTTTTATTGGGGCATCGTTCCTCTTTCCCCACTCCTCTCATCCCCCCTTGCTACAGCAGAGTCGGTTTTCGTGCAGCGGAGCGTTCCTTCCCTCCCCTCTTGCAAAGTGGGGAAACAGGGGGGTCGAGCGATTAACGAAAACGGAGTTGGCGCTAGTTGCCGAGTAGTTGCAACACCGCCCGGGACTGCTGCTGTGCGATTTTGAGTACTTTGATCCCTGACGTAGAAAGGATTTGCAGCCGGTTGAGGTTGCTCATTTCGACGGCGTAGTCGGTGTCGAGGATGCGGCTTCTGCTTTCGGTGAGGTTTTCGAAGGCGATCTGGTTGGATCGAAGCTGTGGGCCGATGACGTTCTTTTGAAAGCCGCCGATTTTCCCGCGTGCGATGGCAACGTCGAGCGACGCCTGCCTCAGCGCCGTGCTCGCAGCCTCATAATTCCCGCTGGAAAGGTCGTTCGCTGCGCCGGATCGAACGGAAACCGCAGCCGCGTACGCACTGTCGTAAAGTGCTTCGACGTCGGCGTTTCCGGTTCCCTCCATGTTGAATCCGCTGAGGGAGTCGACGGCGTCACCGTGGAACCGTTGGATGCTTGCGACGGTGTTATCGATCTGCATCTGATTGGCGGCGATCTCCGCCTTGCTTAGACCGGCTTGGTTCGAGCCGGCGATGACGAGGGTGTTGAGATCGCTGAACAGTGCGGAGAGCTGGGCGGCGTTTCCTTCGGCGATGGCTGCGTTGGCGTCGGCTCGTTGCAGCGAGCGACTCTGCGCTTCGAGTCGACCCAGCTCCGACGATAAGCGCGAGGCCGCGATCAGCCCGGCTGGATCGTCCTTGCCCGAGTTGATCCGCCTGCCCGTCGCCAGCCGCTTGAACACGTCCGACAGCCTTCGCTGCGTGCGGTCCAGGGCGGACAGGGCCGATAACGTTGATGTTGATGAGTGGATCCGTAGCACGTCTTCAATTTGCAATATGTCCTAAAGATGGGCAATCGGATCGCCGACTACGCCGCCCCACGCCGGGCGCGATAAACGGTTTTCGTAAGGCGCGGTATTATCGGGGGCGAGGTGAAGAAGCGGGGGTGAAAAAGTGGAGGCGAAGAACTGTCGCGTGCGAAGCGGACGCGCGCGGTATCCGAGCCGCGACCGTGCGCAGTTTCCGAGCCGCGACTGTGAGGGAGCGGAAGTTGTGGTTCCGCTCTTCAACCGGCGCGTTCTTCGCGCGCATCACTGACGCACAGTGCATGCGCTAAACGCGTCCGCTCGAACCGCTACCCGTCCCCCCTTGCCAAGGGGGGACTACAGGGGGGTTAGCCGAGAAACTTCCAGCGTGCGTCTTGCAGCACCGACTCGCCGGACCCGCTTTCTATCCGCGCTTCCGCACGTAGACCGTCTCGACGGCCTTGCCCTCTTCGCCGCCGGGAGGGATGTTGTACGCCGTGATGGTGAGGTGGTCGTTGTCAATCATTTCGAAGACGGTCTTCCAACCCCAGGGCGTCTCGCCGGGTGCCACGCCGTACTTACCGGAGACCCAGAAACCATTTTCGGTTTTGTCGCCTTCGGAGAACAGGATGGCCGAGTTCATGTGGAAGTCGTCGAACCAGGAAATCTGAAACTTGTTGCTTGCCGCGTCGAAGGCGATCGTCTCCTCGCCGGTGCGGGGCTTTCCCTTCATCATTCCTTCGTACGTGTGTCGCACGAAGCGGCCACCGAGCATCGGCGTAAATTCGCCCTTAACGCTCGACTCGTCAGCGAGTTGCCCGGGTCGAAACCACGTCTTGCAATTTCCTTCCCAGTGGCCGATGAGTGATTTTAGAATGTCCACGTGCGTTCTCTCCTTCACGCCGTCTCGCTTGCTTTGGGCGCTCGCAGATTCCTGCTGAGCATAAGACCCCAAGCCAAAGACAAGCAACAGACAAACAGCCGATGCCGACAATTTATTTGCGTGCATTACTTTTCCCTTCTTGAGGAGCCGCTACTGCGTTGGAGCAGGTCTGCGGGTTCGTGGCAGCGACGTAGCCGACACTGCCCATTCGACAGATTTCAATCCGCGATCGTAACCGGTCGAACGACCCGATTCAAGCGGAATGACCGCTTCCGTCGCGACCGCGCGTTGTTTCCGAGCCGCGACCGTGAGGGAGCGAAAGTTGTGGCACCGCTCTTCAACCGGCGCGTTCTTCGCGCGCATCACAAACGCGCCGTGCGTGCATCAGGATCGTCCAATCGATCCGCGTGCCGTCCACCGGACTCGGCCCTACCGGCTCGACAAGGGGCGCAGCGTGAGTTTTCGACCCGCGGATGTCAATGACTCGTGGAGCTTACTCACCGTAACCGAACGTATACTGGCCATCGTGCCTCTTTTTCGCTACGTTTCGCCAAATTGTTGCGCCTGTCGTAGAGTGTGAGCAGAAGATTAGACGGTAAAACCTGCGTCCGCGACCCGATATCCGTTCGTATTCAAACTGACTGTAACCGAGGCTTTGTATCTGTCCGACGTAGAGCTTCGTGAGTTCTTCGGCCCAAGCGTCCTTTGAGCAATGGTCTTTTACTGTTCGCCAGTCAACACCCTCGCCGAGCACCTTGTCCAGATTCGAGTTTGGATCAACCCGATAGACGCCCTCCGAGTTACGAAGTGCGTCTAGGTAGTCGGGAAAGAAAATGATCAAGTCAACGCGGCGCTTAGCGAGTGCGCGTAGCGTAGAAAAATCAAGATGCAATCCGTAAGGATCCAAGAACGCGAGCGAGAGCGACCTCACGGGGAGAGACTGTACGACATCCACGACGCGATCGTTTGCGTCACCGAGCAGCAGTTGTAATTCGCTCGCAGGCTTGAGCCATGCGATCCGCTTCGACAGTGCCGAATGCTTCCGTTTGTCTAGTTCACATAAGTGCAGGCAATTGAAGGGATGCGGGGCGTGGGCCGCGAGGAGTGGTGATCCCCAATCAAGCTTTCCGGAATCCCTGAGAGCGTGTTTA
>JADFRO010000091.1 GCA_022561255.1 Planctomycetota bacterium
CACGTGCTCGTCAAGCCAACGCGCGTACTTTAGGTCGCCCAACTCGACAAGAGCAATGTGCTGCCCACTAAAATCAGTCGACTTCTTCCAGCGAGCTTGTGCCTGCTCAAGAAGCTCCTTGCGGACGTCCTCATCCGCAACGAGTACCAGTAGAGGGCCAGCCTTGTTTCGGCCCAAGTTGTCACCTGAGTCGATGATTTCAAGCAAGTATTTCCTGATCTGTCTATCATTGCCCGCAAGATGAAAGAGCGCCTTGACCGATGCACCGGCGACTGACGAACGGGCTTTACTCTCGGCGATGCACGCCAAGGTATCCAGAACCGTTGTCAATTCCTCGCCGTCCTCAACACGCTGTAAGGACGACCGTATGTACACCATAGGATTTTCGACTCCGCAGGCGTCGAGCGCGTCCCCGGGACTTGCGCTTACCGGCGGGGGAGGTACAGCCAAGGTCAACAAGCCCAAAGCTGCGACCGCGTGTCCTGTCCGATCTTGCATAGTGCGTCTCCCGAGTGCGAACGACAACAGCTATAGATTAGGATGCGATCACAGCCCGTCGTCGCCAACGAGGAAGATGCGGTTTTTGCCGGCACGTTTAGCCGCCAGGAGTGCAGCGTCGGCGTGGGCGATGAGTGAATCGATCGTTGTGCCGTTCCAGGGATAGGTCGCCAGTCCGCCGCTGATGGTCAAGGTGCCCTGGCCCGTTGCCCCAAGTTTGGGGAACCGCTCCGATTGAAGCGCTTCGGTGAATCGCTGCAGAACGGCGAGGGCCTCGGTGGGATGTTTCGAGCCGGCGGATCGCGGGCCGGTGGGATCCCAAAAAACAACGGCGAACTCATCGCCGCCGTAACGCGTGACGATGTCCTGCTCGCGACAGTGGCGTTGGAACAGCTCGCCGGTGCGGCGGATGATTTCGTCGCCGACGTCGTGGCCAAAGCGGTCGTTGTAGGTCTTGAAGTCGTCCAAGTCGAACAGCAGAAGCGTTACGTGGAATCGCTCGGCGTCTGCCTGGGACAGAATCGAATCGAGTTTCCGGCGAAGGTAGCGACGGTTGCGCAAACCACTGCATTCGTCTGTGATCGCAAGGGTCTGCCAGTATCTCTGCTTGGAGGCGGCGACGAGCAGTTGACTCACGACAGACGCGTAGTGCGTGATCTTTTGTGCGTCGCTTAAGGTGTAGGGGCTCGCGGAACGCGGGCCGATGGATAGCTGGCCGACGACGCGGCCGTCGCCCGTCAGCGGAGCGGACAGCACGGGTGTCTTGACGGGCTGACCGGCTGTTGCGATCGCTCCTTCGATGACGATCGACGCGCCGTCAGCCTGAAGCGCTTTGCGAATCATCCGGGCGAGTTTTTCGAGCAACTCGGTGGGTCGGGCGTCCAGAGCGGTGACGGCGTCACCGATTTGATCGAGCTCATCCATCGATGCGACGGGCGGAGTCGATGCGTCGGTCGCGTTGACTGATGGAGCTCGACCATAACCGATCGCGGCGTCCAACTCGCTACCGTTGAGCGGCTGCAGCAGATAGTCATCGGCTCCGCTCGACAGTGCGCGGCGGGCGATGGGTTCTGATTCGGGTGCGCAGCAGAGGATGAGTTTGGTTTCCACGCCGCCAGCCTCTCGCAGTCCGGCGACGGCATCGTTCAGGCGGCGCGTCGATGCGTCGACGAAAACCAGGACGGCTCGCGCACGATGGCGAGCGAGTTCGGCGATACCCGACAGGTAGGTAAATCGCCGGGCAATGCGCCAGTTTGCGTAGCGACCGTCGAGATTCTCACCGTTCGCGGAGTCCAGCACGGGGTCATCCCCGATGATGAGCAGGCTGTCGCGCTGCGGTAGGTCTGGACGGCTTAGATCCGAGATCACGATTCACCTCCGCTGTCCGTGCGGAACTCGGCGCTGTCGTCGCTGGAACTCTTACGTGGTTCGGGCGCGATGGCCGAGATGTCGTCGCTCATCAGGGCCTGCATCTCTTCGCTGGAAAGAAGCGGTTCGTAGGATCGCTGCCGGGTAGGCGGCGAGGGCTCAAACTCGTCTTTCGCGGGCGCAGCGCGCATGGGCGGTTGTGGCTGAGCGCGCTCGCCCGGGCTCGAGGGCTTTTGGCGGTCCGGTTTGTTTTCATAGCTTTGCCACGGCACACGCGGTCGATCCGGCGTCTCTCCGGCGCCGTCGTGAGCGCTGTTCGTTACCGGCGGCGGAGCTGTCTCGCGCTCTTGGACGATTGGGAGTTCCTCGATCTTCGGCGGTTGCTCTGCGTGTCCAAGCGACTCACTCGCAGGCTGGCCGGTCGCGGGTTCGTCCGTCGCGGTTCGCGGCGGTGTGGCGTCGACGGGTTCACGCCGGTGGTGTTCAGGCGTGACGGTCGTTGCACCCGCTTGGCTGAGTTGATCGACGATCTGCTCCGTCAGTTGCGCGGTGGCCCCGAGCGCGATGGCTCTTGCCACACGGTCGTCCCCCGGCGCCTGACTGTAGACGTAAAGCCGTACATCCCGGCGCCGCTGACCGAGTATCGTGAAGAGTTCGAATTCGTCCTTCGTGAGGTCGTCGAGGCAAACGACGACCGTGTGGATGGATTCATTTTCATCGGCGAGCGCGCGTGCCAAGCCGAGGTAGACATGGCTGCACGTGTCGACTTCGGGTGAAGTACCGGCCGACAACGCAGCGAGTGGGTCGGTCATCGGCGCGGAACAGGGGCTTGAGCGGATGTGCAGCACGCGGCTGGGTAGATTGTTCGACACGTCGGGCACGGTACGGCTCATTCGCGCACCACGTTTCCGGGTGCGCACCCCTTATCCACCCCAGTCTATCAGTTGTGGCACCCTCGGTCAATTCCGCGTGCCCGCGAATGCTCACCGTCGCGTGTACTTTGGCGGTCGCTACGTCGGTATTGTCAGGGCGATCGGGGGTAGCGTTTTATGGTGGACGACCCCGGCGGTGTGAGGGAGGTTCAGAGATGACCGGCGTGAATGGGTGGACGGTGATCGGTTGGACATCGATCGTCGGGCTATCGGCTGGTGTGTGCATCGGCTGTGCGGGCGACGGACGCACGACGTTATCGGCGATGGACTCGGTGGACGTGCTCGGAGACGCGTTGGCCGGGGCGCTCGTTGAATACCACGATGATCTGGAGCGTCTCGATGACGAGCGGGAGCGGGCGGTCATCGATGCATTTGTCGAACGGGTTCGGAGGAACGTCGCGGGAGGTGTGAGCGACGAGGCGGCGACTGAGAAATTGATGGGAGGACCGGACCGTGCCAGAGACGAATGATCCCCTGTCGACGCTTCTGGATCGGCTTGAAGAGCGGATCGAGCGTGTAACCGGTCGAGATGCGATCGATCGAGTGCTCGCGGAGCGCCGGCGAACGACGGACGCGCGATCTCTTCGCGATCACGAAGTCGTGCAGAAGTTTCGTCAGGAACTGACCGACGGTTTCGTGCGCGCGGATACGGCGCAGCGGCTGCTGTCGCTGGTTGGGACGGTCGTGGATCTGGCGCTGTCGTGATGTCGTTTTGGGAAACGAGCGCAACGTTTCTGGCTGTCGTGACGCCTCTGGTAGCCGTCCCGCTGACGGCGCTCACGTTTTATTTGCGTTCGATTCGGGAACACCAGCTGACGTGGCAGGGCGAGTTCGTGCGGCGATGCGACGGTGTGGAGTCGTTGGCGAAGGAGCTTCGGCGGGCTTTTGGTGAATTTGAGCGCGACTGCGTTACGAAGGAAGAATGGTTGCGCGAGTGTATGCATGCACGGCGCACGCTCGAACGCTTGACGGAGGTGACGGCGGGGCTCGACGCGACGGTGAAGACCTTGACGCTCGGTGCTTCCGTAGGGAGGCCGACCGGTGCGGGCGATGTCCGTGACGTTGAAGGCACGTCGATTTGCGTTCCGCGCGAGGACGATCGGTGATGGCGAACGGACGCGATGCGCGGGAGATCAAACGGATTCGCAACGAAATTCTCGTTGCGCTGAAGGTGCTGTACCCGGCCGCCCTTCAGGCGGATCGATTGATGCGCAGCCTGCTGGTGCTGTTTCCGACCATGGAGTTCGACTATTTCCGACGTGACCTGCATTATCTGATGGACAAGGGTTACATTCAACGCGTGGCGACGGATGCGGAGGGTGACGCGGCCATGACGCCGTGGCGCCGTCGATGGTTTCGTCTGTCGACGACGGGGATTGAGCTCGCGGACCGTTGCATACGCGATCCGGCGCTTGACGAATCATCATGACGTCCATGCGAGATTACGAGCATCGAAACGGTCGAGCGGAGCGTCGTGGTACGCTCGGGCGCGGTGCAGCGCGGGGACAGTTGAAACGGTCGAAGGCCCGCGTCGATTCTCGTCCCGTTGAACGCATCTTGCCGGCGCTGGTTCTCGCTGAGATGCGAGTGATCGCCGCCGGCGCAGATAAAATAACGACGCAGCTCGTAGCGGAGTTGGATGAGCGGTTTGACGTGGCGAAGCGACACGGCGTAACGCGGCGACGGCTACAAAATTATCTTACGCGTGTTCGGCAGGACCCATCCGAACCGGTTTCGGCTGCTTCGGGCGAGCACAAGCCGGGGCTCGACGAAGAGGCATCATGGCAGAACAAGTTGAGTGCGCACCGGCGGCGACAGGTGTCGGTGGCTGAGATCCTTGACAACACGTTCGGTCGGTTCGCTGAGAGTAAGCCGGAGTTGTGGGAGCATCGGGCGTACTTGATGCTCGTGGGGCAGGTATATGAGCGGCTGGCGACCAGCGAGGATGAGCTTTCGACGGACGAGTTGATCAAGCTCGGCAAAGCGCTGGCGGAGAACCGCCGCGTCGAGGCCCGCCTTCGTGACGGCGCCGACGACGGGACCGAAGATGACAATCGCTCGGTGAAACCGGGCGAGATGCCCGAGTCGCTGGCGAAAAGCGTGCGACAAATCTACGGGACGGATCTCGCGCCTATGGTGCGAAGTGCCGACGGCGATGCGAGATGATGCCGCGAGTCCTTGCCCGGTCGGGAGCGAGACGCGCGCGACGATGAAAAGGTGGAGTGGGCGGGTAAGCCGAATTCTGTCCCGCCGCACGAGCACCGATTGAAACCGGTGCCACCCGTGGGGCGGTGGCGATCATTTATCTAGGCCGACGGTCACCCGCCGGCTCGAGCACCCTACCCGCAGCTTAGCGAAATCAGTATCGCGACCACTGAGTTCATCGAGGCGGGCCGCCTCTTCGCTGCCTATTTGGGCTTGCTGGCAGTGGGGTTTACCTTGCCACGACCGTCACCGGCCGTGCGGTGCGCTCTTACCGCACCCTTTCACCCTTACCGGGTTAACTTCTAACTCGGCGGTTTGCTTTCTGTGGCACTATCCCGCGGCTCGCGCCGGGTTGGCGTTACCAACCACTGTGCCCTGCCCAGTTCGGACTTTCCTCCCGGCTAACGAGAGCCGAGCGATCGCCTTCGCCCACTCCACCGAAGAACATTATAGCTCAGACAGTCGTGCATTGGAACGTCACTGAACGACCCATTTGGACTTGCGACGTGCGGCGGCAGCGGGCGGCGTATGGGGCGTCGTCGGGCTCGCCAGAGCCGGGCGGGGCCCTCGGGGCGGTGTGGGAGGCTTCGGAGTGGGCGCTGCCTGCGGCGTGGGCGCTGCCTGCGGCGGTGTCTTTAGCGGAGCGTCGAAGTCGTCGTCATTGGGATGATCCTCGAGGAGTTGTCGATCCTGACGGCGCCAATGTTGGATGATTTCGTCGAGGTCGTAGCCGACGCTTTCCGAGGCCCACATCTTGAAGAAATCGAGGTTGTTGCTACGCGGCGGTGGCGAGGGCATGTCGACGAGCGTTCGCATGGGCATGAGTACGCTGTCGCCGATGACAAACGCTTCGCCGGGCCGGAGTATGGGAAGCATCTGGATGACGCCGGCGAAGTGATCACCGACGATACGCGAGACGTATTTCTGATCCTCCGGGTTGCTTAGTCGCATGATGATAAAGCTGTTACATTGTGCGAGGACGGTTTCGGAAAGTTCGGACGGTCGCTGTGAGATCACCATGGCGCTGACGCCATACTTTCGACCTTCTTTTGCAACGCGCTCGACGGCTTTTTTGGCGAACTGCTGCCCGTGGTCGACGCGTGGTATGTAGTTGTGGGCCTCTTCGAACACGATGAGACTCGGGTGTCTCTGTGCGGCCGGCGTCCAGAAATTCAGATCGAACATCAGGCGCGTCAGCACGGCCACCGTAATGTCGACGATTTCGAAGGGAATTCCGGACAGATCGATGATGGTCATGTTGCTGCGCGGCTCGACGCGACCGGTGAGGACTCTGATGAGGTGGTTCATCAGACTTGAAGTTTGCGTGGCGTCGTCGGCCGCTTCGATGTGGTCTCGGAAGAAGCGCGACTTCTTTCCGTGAACCAGCGGATTGAGCAGGAACTCGTAGCGCCGGTCGTTGAACTTCGTATCGATGTGATCGATGAAGCCGATCAGCTTTCCGAAGAAGAGCGGGTGCGGGGTTTCACCTTCGGGGTTGCCTCGGTTGAATTGACATCGTTGTTCGCGCATGAGCTTTTGCTGTTCGTCGATGGGCAGCGACCGTGCGGAGAGCTGGCTGAACGCGAGGTGATCGTCGTTGAGGACGTATCGAGCGTCGTTGAGGTTTTCGGCGTAGGTCTTGAGCTTTTCAAGAGAGAAGTAAATTGGTGTATCGAGGGTGAGCGTCTCGGTAAGGCCCAAATCTTTGGCGGCGTCTTGCTTGAATTCGAGAAGGGCGCTTCGCAAGAAGGAAATCTGCGTACTTACGTGCAACGGATTGGACTTGTCGACGAACAGCGCTTCGATTTCTTCGTACTTGAGAAGCCAGTACGGCAGGACGAGGTCGTCGGCGCAAAGGTAGGTCACGTTGGCGTTGATCTGTCCGTCCTCGTCGCAGAAGGCGGAGCGATATTCGCCGTGCATGTCGAACATGAGAACCTGAGCCTGGTTGAGATCGAGGATCTCCTGAAGAATCTTGGTGGTGGTACAGCTCTTGCCGCTACCGCTGTTTCCGAGGATGGCTACGTGTTTGGCGAGCAGCTCGGTGCCGAGAACCTTGACGTCGAAGTCGGGATTGAGCGCGAAGCGTCCCAGAGAAAAGCTTTGGGGGTGTTTGGAACCGGCGAGCAGTTGGTCGAAGCTGCCGAAGATGGACTCGAAGTCACTTCGCACGGCCACCCAGACGTCGTCACCGATGATCGGGTACTCGTTGACGCCCTTTTTGAACCGCCCCGCTTGGATTTCTCCGAGAAGCTGCACTTCCATGAAGAGCTGCGGCTCGACGTCGACGACGGTGACTTCCTGCCTCCCTGTGCTGACCACGAAGCCCACGAGGGTACGGCTGTCCATGGGAATGGTTATGTAGGAGCCGAGTTGTCCGATGCGGTAGCTGTGGTCCTCGTGAACGACGTCGAGGTCGTTGACTGTGATGAGCACTTCGATTCCGCCGTTGCCGACGCGTACGACGTTACCGATTTTGAGTGGATTCATGTGGCGTTCCTCGATGATCGGACATCGTACGGACTGCCCGGACGAGCCTTGTACGGGTAATCGTACAATGCGATCGGCGGGGCGAGTGAGAAATGGGTGCGGTCGTTGCAGGATGCAGGAACGCGCTGGCTATCGGTCGATAGGGTGGCGACTCGTGGTTCGCAACGTCCGCTTTGCCCAGGGGGGACTACAGGGAGGGATCGAGGCACAGAAGCGTGGGAGCGTCCGCGCAGGCTTAAAACCTGCGGCTCGGGACTTTGCGCGCTCGGTGCGTCCTATGCTCTTTCGAACAGGAAGGCGCAGTCTTCGTGGCGGCTTTTGTCGCCGGTGTTGATCGCAAACTTGGCGCCGGACCAGATGGCTGCAGCGCCGTACCGGCCATCTTTGGAAACGGCGTAGAACTTGACGTCGAAGTTCGGGCGCCCGTCTTTGCGCAGAAGGCGCTGGTCTTTGGTCTGGTCGGCGATGCGTTTGAGGGCGTGGAGGCATGCCTGTTGCGGGCTCATGCCGGCTCGCATGGCCTCGACGACGGTGTGGGCGCCGCATATTTTGATGACCGCTTCACCGCGTCCGGTGCTTCCGGCTGCACCGATTTCGTTGTCGACGAAGAGTCCGGCACCGATGATCGGGGAGTCGCCTACGCGCCCGGGAATCTTGTAACGTAATCCGCTGGTTGTCGTCACGCCGCTCAGGTCGCCATCGGTATTCCGCGTGCAACAGTTGATGGTCCCATAGGTATAGGTAAAATCGGAGAGGCGCTGCGAGCGTTGGTTTGGTCCGGTGGCGTCTGTCGGTGTGATCCAGTCGTCGCGATCGGAGTGCGACTCCTTCCATTTCAGCCAGATGCGTCGGGCCTCGTCGGTCAGAAGCTGGGTTTCCTCGAAGCCGTGGGCCCGTGCGAAGCGAAGAGCACCTTCGCCGACGAGCAGGACGTGATCCGTGCGCTGCATCACGGTTCGGGCGACGCGCGAGGGTGTCTTTATGTTGCGCAGTGCGGCGACGGCTCCGGCACCTGCACTTGGGCCGTGCATGACGCAGGAGTCGAGTTCGACGACGCCGTCTTCGTTCGGCAATCCGCCGTAACCGACGGAATGATCGTTGGGATCCTCTTCGACGATGTTGACGCCGGCGATGGCAGCGTCGAGCGTGTCGGCGCCTTGGCGCATCAGGTCGATAGCCTTCTGCGTGGCCGGGAGTCCGTTAGCGCTGGCGATCGCCAGCGGTCCTTGCGCCCGGCCGGTGGGTTCGCTGTGGCCGAGTGACGTGCTCGGTTTGAGCGCGCCTGCCGCTGCCGCTACAGCGGCGGTTTGTAGGAAACCTCTTCGGGATAGCTCCTTCATGCGCATTTCGTCATCGCCGGAGGATGCAGGGAGGGGCCTGCTGTGTTTCGTGGATTCCGTGAGGTCTTGCCGTTGGGCATTTCATCCCGGGCGAGCAACTCAAACGTAGGATTTTCAAGGCGTAGTAAGCGAATTTTCTCGTTGATACCACGCGGCGTGGAAAAGCCCCCAAGCGATCCGTCGGTGCGCAGGACGCGGTGACAGGGAACGACGAGGGGGAGCGGGTTCCTGGCCATCGCATTGCCGATCGCTCGAGCCGCGTGCGGATTGCCCGTGGCGCGGGCGAGGTCGGCGTAGGAAGCGGTCTTGCCATAGGGAATGCGTCGGCACTGCGAAACGACGGATCGGTGGAACGGGGGAAGATCGGTCAGGTCCAGGGAGACGGAAAAGTTCGTTCGATGTCCGTCGAAAAAGCGAATCACTTGGCGGCGAAATTTGGGTAGCAGGTTTCGGCCTGGGCGGGCGCCGGGGTGCCGGTTGCGGATGGCGCTCAGAACGGTTCGCCTCGCCTGCGGCAGGAACGTTGCGAGGAGTCGACCGTTGCGTGCGACGTAGCCGAAGGTTCCCCAGCTTGTTTCGAGTAGTTCGTAGCGCATGGTGTGCAATCTCCTTGCATCGTTGTCGGCGAAGGGGCGGCGCTACGGGCCGCTGTTGCTCATTATGCCATTGAGGTGAGTACTGCAAAACGTTGGCGTGTGCAAGGGGAGGTGGGTGCTCTTGCTACCAGGGGAGCGATGTAGACGGGTTTCGACGAAGATCGCGGCTACGCTACGGCTATCGGAGTCGAGTCGGGACTAG
>JADFRO010000092.1 GCA_022561255.1 Planctomycetota bacterium
CGTCGGCGGCGGACAGGTCGCGTCGGACCTACGCCTCGCGGGGACGGCTGACGTCGGTCAAACATTCATCGACGGATCGTACGAGACGCGAATCGAGATCGGCGGCGGAGATACGCTCGAAGACATTGTCCGCAAACTCAACGCCGCACGGGCCGGCATTAGCGCGTCGATCCTCAACGACGGCGGCAGCATCAACCCCTATAGCCTCACGATCACGTCCGACACGGCCGGGCGTATGGGTGAGATGGTCATCGACACGGGCGGTCTGGACCTCGGACTGCGTACGCTGACGGAGGCGCAGGACGCACTGGTTTCCGTGGGAACGGGCAGCGGGGCGGCATCCGTGTTGATCACGAGCTCCAAGAACGTACTCGAGGACGTCATTCCGGGCGTTACGATCAACCTGCTATCACCAGGTGAGCAAGACGTCACCATCACGACGGCACAGGACATCGACGGAATCATCCAGAGCATCCAGACGTTTGTCGGGGCCTACAACGACTTGCAAGAGTCGATCGACACCAACACAAACTTCGATACGGAAACGCTCCAACGCGGACCGCTCTTCGGCGACCCGACCCCGGGCATCATCCGATCCCGTCTTCAGGGAACGATCTTTCGATCCTACGGCGGTGACGGTGCGACGATTTCGCGACTGCTCGCCGTAGGTTTGAAGTTGGGCGCCGACAGCCTCCTCGAATTCGACGAAGCCCGCTTTCGCGAGACCTATGACCGATCGCCGGACGCGGTCGAGCGACTCTTTACCGACACAGAGACGGGGTTCGGCGTGTTTGTTCAGGAAACGCTGGACAACCTAACGGAGAGCTTCGACGGACTCATCGCCCGAAAGGACGATCTTCTGGATAATCAGCAGGATCTTCTAAACGAGAGGATCGATCGTCTCAACATCCTTCTCAGCGCAAAGCGGCAGCGCCTGGAGACGCAATTCATCGGACTGGAGATGTCGCTGGCGTTGCTTCAGGGTCAGCAGAACTCGCTCGCATTGCTCGCTCAGTTGGCCATCAACGTGAGGTAGCGATTCCGCCTGCACAAGCCTTAACTGGTCAATATCGCGCTTATTATCGGATGTTAGGTTCACGCGGGGCACGTTCAAATCATCCCGGACTCGCAAGTAACCGATATGACCGTCGACATGACAGCGGCAACCGACAACCCCTACCTGCGCGACGCGGTGATGACCGCCACACCGGAGCAGCTGCAACTCATGCTCTACGACGGGGCCATCCGGTTCGCATCGCAGGCCAAGGACGCCCTGGCCACCAAGGATTACGAACGATCGCACGACAAACTGACGCGGGCACAGAACATCATCCTCGAAATGCAAAACGGATTGCGGTTCGACATCAATCCGGAACTGTGCGAACGGGTCGCTTCCGTCTATGGCTTTCTTTACCGCAAGTTGGTCGACGCCAACGTCAACCGCAGGCCTGAGGACATCGACGACGCTCTGAAGGTGCTCCGCATCGAGCGAGAGACGTGGCAGATTCTCGTTGAGAAGGTCACCCGCATTCGAGAAGGGGCCGAAACTGTGGAGTTTACGGCGGGGAAAGCGTCGAGCGACAAACCCAGCTTCTCCGCGCAGGGTTGACCCGCCGCTTCTGCAGACGCCTCGCGCTACTTGTAGCATCACTCCAGTCCCACCCACCTTGTCTTGCCGCTACGCCGCACCTATAGTTCCGCACCATCCACGGCTATAGCCGTCGCTGCCTTGTCGCCGATACGCATGACAGATGCTGAGAGGTTCTTCGATGTACACGAAAGTCGCGCCGCTAGAACATTCTCCCCGTTTGAATGCCGGGTCCACCGGCCTTCGATTCACATCGGACCTGGAGAGACCGCGCGGGCTACTCCTGCGGAGCGCAGCTCAGCCCGCGGCTCAGAACACAGAAGCGGGGATTCCTTTAGCGGTGGTCATGCTCGCGATCATCGTGACGACGTTCATGGCGACGCCCGTGACGGCGCAGACCGGTGCGAGCCGATCGACTGATGAGTCGATCCGAGCGGCCATCGTTCTTCTGGATCAACTCGAGCAGTCACAGACGCGACCGATCGACACCGCGAACCTTGACGGGGTCAACGAGTTGATCATCGCCGTGGAAAAGGCGGACCCAACGAATCCGTGGCTTGCGTATCTGTACGGTCGCTCCTTCGCGCTGATGGGGCGGGCGGGGGACGCCATCGACAAGCTCAGGAAGTTCACGGAGACGCGCGAGGGCCGAAATGAATGGAAGGCCTTCCGCACTCTCGGTGATCTGTTCGTGGAGCAGTACCCCCAACTGGCACGAGCCGAGTATCGAAACGCAGAAGCTCTAAAGGCGAACGACCCGACGATCATTTTCGGTCTGTCGCGCTGCGCGTATGGAATCGGCGAACCGCAGGAGGCGCTGCGACTAGCTCGTCAGGTGGCCCAGTGGGGAGAAGGGCGCAACGTCAGGTACGTCTCCCATTTGGCGCGGATGTTGATCGCCAACGAGCTTTGGAGTCAGGCGGATCAGACCGCCGCCACCGCCCTGGAGATCGCACAACAGGACGCCGGGAAAAACTCCGGGCGGCGCGATCCGCTGCTCGTAGTCGATCAGCAGTACCAACTGACGATCGATCTACTCGGCGCGCGGATCAAATTGCGTGGCGCGACGGTTGATTCGAGTTTGCAGCTCGCCCGGGCGATTCGTGAACGGGCCAACCTGAGACAAACGATATCACTGTTCGACGTGCTCGACATCCTGGAGGCTACCGTCAAAGCCGGCGACGTCAGACGCCGACCAGAGGTGCTTCAGGAGTACGCCGAGACGCTTGCAGAGGTCGGCCGTACCGCTGAAGCGAAGGAGCAGTTCGAGCGACTGCTCAAGCTGCAACCCGGCAACACATCCGCCCGTGAATGGCTTTCGGGCGCGAAGCCCGATGAGCGACAGCCGTAGCACGCAACCGCCACGATACAATCGAGGATTCCGCGCATACGAGCGCAGAGCTGACAGACTCTCTGGGAAATCAGGGGTCGAGAAACCGCGCGGGCTAAAGCCCGCGGCTCAGGAGCGGGAACGTGGACTGCTCCAGCGGAAGCGGACGGAGGGCCTGCTATTCGTACCGTAGCGATTGCACGGGGTCGAGTCGGGCGGCTCGTATGGCGGGATAGATGCCGCTGAGGATGCCGACGACGGCGGCCATTACCAGCGAAAGGAAAACGATGATCGGCGGCGTGTAGACTTCCAACACCTGCGTAAACTCGCTGAGGAAGTTGGCCATCGCCCAACCACACACCACGCCCAGCGCTCCACCCAGCATGCTGATGATGCTCGCTTCGATCAGGAATTGTTTGAGGATGTCGAACCGGCGGGCACCGACGGCGATGCGCACGCCGATCTCACGGGTGCGCTCCGTGACGGAAACGAGCATGATGTTCATGATGCCGATGGCGCCAACGACGATGGAAATGCCGGCGATGCTGTAGAGCACGATACCGAAGAGTCTGGTCACCTGACTCAACTGCTCTTTGAACTGATCCTGAGTGAACACGCTAAAATCGTCTTCCTGGCCGGCGCGAATGCGGTGACTGGTGCGGAGCGTCTTGTTGATCCCGTCGATGCACGCGGGTACACGGTTGGCGGACTGACATTGTACGACGAGCATGGTCAGATAGGACGCGCCGAACATGCGCCCCATAGCCGTTGTGATGGGGATGATGATCTGATTGTCGACCTCGACGAAGCCCAGCGCACCTTTTTCTTCCATCACGCCGATGACGTTGAAGCTCTTACCGTTGATCTTGACGGTCTTGCCCGCGGCGGGAAGGGCACCGAACAACTCCTCCGCCACTCTGTAACCCAAGACACAGACCATGCTGTACCCGCGTACGTGCTGGGGCGTTATGAATCGCCCGTGTTCGACGACGTAGTTGTTGATCAACGCATAGGATTCGGTCGTCCCAAGAACCGCACCCGATATGTTTTTCTCGTAATACTTCGTCTGACCGCCGCCGTTGAACTGCGGCGCTACGGCACGAATCAGATCGGGGTTTTCTTCGAGGATCTGCTCGGCATCTTCTGGTAGAAGGGAACTCTTGCGCGTGGTTCGATGGGAGCGCTTCTGTGATCCGTTGAACACGAGAATTTGATCGGCGCCGAGCGATTCGAACCGTTCGAGAATGTCGCGCTCCGCACCCTGCAGAATGGATACAGCCGAGACAACCGCCCCTACGCCGATGATCACACCGAGCGTGGCGAGCATGGTGCGCACGAGGTTCTGGCGGAGACCGTGAAGCGCCATCATCATGATGCGTAGATGAAACATGGTTACCCGATCATTGGCCGGACGATGCGGAGGACGGCGCCCCGCGCGTCACGACTCCGCCCGCTCCGCCGGTGGAGTGAGGCTTTTGGACCGCAATCCGCGTTGGGCCTTGTCACGAAACGCCTTTGCGTGCTCGTCGTGTGCTACGTTAAGGATTTCTTCGCGGCGCTCGTCGTCGATCGCCGTATCTTCGATGATCTTACCATCGGACATCTGAATCATCCGTTCCGCCTGGACGGCCACGTCTATTTCGTGCGTGACGAGCATGATGGTCATACCGTCGCTGTGGAGGTCGTGGAAAATCTGCATGATCTGCCGACCGGTGCGTGTATCGAGATTTCCCGTAGGCTCGTCGGCGAGCAGCAGGAGCGGTTTGTTGACGATCGCGCGGGCGATGGCGACGCGCTGACACTCTCCGCCCGACATCTCGGATGGTTTGTGTTTCGCTCGGGCGCCGAGACCGACGCGGTCCAACGCGGCCATTGCAGTCTTCTTGCTGAACGATCGACGGGTGTAGACCAGCGGAACGGCTACGTTCTCCAAAGCGGACGTTCGATTGATCAGATTGAACGTTTGGAACACAAAGCCGATATGCTGATTGCGGATCCGAGCGAGCTGCTTGTCGTTCATGTGGCTTATCTGCTCGCCCTGGAACGCAACGACGCCGGAAGTCGGCTGGTCCAGACAACCGAAGATGTGCATGAGCGTGCTCTTACCGCTGCCGGAGGCGCCGGTCAGGCTGATGAACTCGCCCGGGCGAACGTGCAGATCGACGCCGTCGAGCGCGTGTACAACGGTGTCGCCCATGCGGTATTCTTTGTGGAGTTGAGCGGCTTTGATCATCGCATAGGCAGGTGGTCAAGCGGAGGAGCGGTCAAAACAGCCGCTCTCATCGTCGCTTTCGATCGCTCTCCCGATCGCGCTTGACGGGGAGCTTGGTGTACACCGTCGCACCCTCGGCCAACCCCTCACGAACTTCCGAGTAATTACCATTGTCCAGACCGAAGCGAACCGGGACAAACTCCGTCTCGCGCTGGTCGACGGGCGTACCGGGTTTGGGAATGTATACACCGAGCTTCCCCAGCGGACCTTCATGAATCGCCTCGTTGGGACAAAGGACGACGTCGGTCACGTGCTGGGAGGTGAAACGAACGTCCGCGCGCATTCCCGACAACAGTAGGTCTCGATTCCCGCTGGTGACCACGACGTCCACGAGATAGGTCACCACGTTGCTGACGTTGGTCGGTTCGGGATAGATACGCTCGATCACGCCGCTGAATTCCTCGTCGCGGAAAGACTCAACGGTGATGGTCGGCGGATGCTCGACCGCAGCGACAGCCTCGCTTAGATCGGTGGGCATTTGAATTGAAGCGTCGTGCCCCGGTGATGCCCACTCGGGCGCGATCGCCAGCACGCGACCGATGTCAGCTTCGTCGACCTCGGCGCGAACGACGAGGCGATCCATGTCGAGCACGACGGCCAGCACCGTGCCGCCGGTGAACGTCGTCTTGCCACCCTGAATGACGGCACCGATCTGCGTACGAATGTCGGCGACGACCCCTGCGATGGGCGAAACGATGCGGGTTTCGCTCAGTCGCTTTTTCGCGTCGGCGAGATTGCTCTTGGAAGCTTCATAGGCCGCCGCCGCCTCGGTAACGGCATGTTCGGCGAGCGGAACGGCGAGCTTGACCTTCTCCAGGTTCGCCTTCGCCGCGTCCAACTGAGCGACGAACCGACGGTAGTCGCTGTCGCGCTGGAGAACTTCCTCCTGATTGGTTTGCTCCGGATCGAGTTGCTCGATCTTTTTCTTACGGAACTCCGCGTAGGTCACGGAGGGGACGAGTTGATCCACTTGGGCTTGAGCGTTGGCGAGTTCCGCCCCCTTGGCGAGTTCGAGCTTGATCTTGGCTGTGTCGAGGCGTGCCTTGCCGATTTGCAGGTCCTGGTTGGCACGGTCGACGCTCCGCTGCTCATCGACCGGCAAAAGCCGAATCAACAGGTCGCCCACCTGAACGCGGTCGCCCGGTTGTTTGGTAATCTCAATGACCTCACCGCTGGCTTTGGATTTGACCTCCACGCGAAGTGCGGGCTTCACCTCGCCGGTGGCGTTGATCGGGAGTGTCAGATCGCCGCGCTTCAACGTGGCGGTCTTACCCTCGGCGGCGGGGTTGGGCATGCGCAGCGTCGTGGCTGCATAATAGCCCACAACGATCAGCGTGAGCGTTAAGATGGCGATGGCGGCGTTTTTCATCGGTTAACTCAGTTGGGCGGGCGCGAATTCCAGATCGAACGCCTCGGCTACCGCTTTGTTGGCCACTTTGCCGCCGACGATGTTGATACCGGCGGCGAGGCCGGCGTTTTTCGAGCACGCCTCGTCATAACCGAGGTCGGCCAACTCCAACGCGAAGGGCAGCGTCGCGTTGGTCAGCGAGAAGGTCGACGTTCGACCGACGGCACCGGGCATGTTCGTCACACCGTAATGCACGATGTGGTCCACAATGTAGGTCGGATCTTCGTGCGTCGTCGGACGAATGGTTTCGCAGCAGCCACCCTGGTCGACACCGACGTCGACGATGACCGCACCGGGCTGCATCGTTGAGAGCGAGTCGCGGGTGAGCAAAATGGGACATCGCGCACCGGGAATGAGCACGGCGCCGACGACCAGATCCGCCGTCTTCAGAAATCGTTGCAGCGCCAAGCGGTCGCTGAACACGGTATGAACGTTGGCGGGCATGACGTCGTCTAGGTATCGAAGGCGGTCGATGTTGACGTCCATGATCGTCACGTTAGCGCCCAGACCGGCGGCCACTTTCGCGGCATTCGTTCCGACCACCCCGCCGCCGATGATCAACACGTTGGCGGGTTCGACGCCGGGCACGCCGCCCAGCAGGATGCCCCGACCCATCATGGGTCGTTCGAGGTACTTGGCACCCTCTTGAATGCTCATCTTTCCCGCGACCTCGCTCATCGGAGTCAGCAGGGGAAGGCGGCCTTGGTCGTCGACGATGGTTTCATACGCAACCGCAACGGCACCGGTGGCCATGACGCCTTCGGTGAGTTCTCGATCGGCGGCGAAGTGGAAGTAGGCGAACATCACCTGCCCCTCGCGCATCATGGCCCGTTCGGCGGCGACGGGTTCTTTGACTTTGACGATCATGTCGGAGCGCTCGAAGACGGTCTTGGCGTCGTCAACGATCTTGGCACCGACGGCACCGTACTCGTCGTCGTTGATCCCCGAGCCGGCACCCGCGCCGGACTCGACCAGCACGGTGTGGCCTCGGCGAACCAGTTCGTCGACGCCGACGGCTGTCATGCTGACACGATACTCGTGTGTCTTGGTTTCTTTGGGTACGCCGACGATCATGGTTTCCGCTGCTCCGAAACGACAAAGAGGACGCCGGGGGACTATATCGCTGGTGCATCGCGGATGCAATCAGACTCGGCCCGGTGACGGCGAGGCCCGTGTCCGAAGTTGTCGCAGCCGGAAACCGGGAAACGCCGGTTCTTGAAGAGGATCCCGAACGCCGCGTGAGATTTGGTCAGTTGGATGTGGGAAGTAGCGGCGCGACGTGGAAGCCGGTCCTATCGAAAACGAGCCCAACGGCGCCGATGTCGGCCGTACTCAACATCGGCGTCGATCCGACAAGCTCGGGCAATCCGTTGAACGTCTGATCCGTTCTTTCGCTGGTCGATCGAATGACGACGGATGCGTGGACGGCACGCAAGAACTCGGCTGTGCTCGATCGAACGCCTCCGTGATGAGGCACGAGAAGCACGTCGGCCGTAAGATCACCTCGGCGGATCAAGGCTCGCTGAGCGGCGTCTTCGATGTCGCCGGTCAAGAGAACGGAGTGACCGGCGTAGGTAAGTCGCATCACGGTCGACGAGTTGTTGGCGGAAGGAACCTCCGTGGAGTCGACAAACGGCGAGAGCAACTCGAACGTCACGCCCCCCTCTTCCCACTTCGCGGGGGCAGAGGGCAGCGTCTCGACGAGCTGACCCCTCCTGTCAAGAAGATCGAGCAGGTGACGCGCCGGCGATCGAATCGGGCTGCGCATCTCGAAGAAACCGTTGAGCACAACGGAGTCGGTGGGAACTTCGTCGACGATTGTCGCGATGGCGTTGAAGTGGTCAAGATTTGGGTGACTTACGAAGATTTTCTTGATTCGGCTGATCCCACGCGACCGGAGAAACGGCACTACGATCGAGCGTCCGGCGTCCGAGGCATAGGAGGTGCCTGCGTCGTAGAGCATCGTGTCGCCGCTGGGCAACTCGATGACGATCGCGGTCCCGCGACCCACGGATAGAACCGAGATGGCGAGACGATTCGCAGGGGACGCCGGTCGAATCCAAAACAACATGCAAGCTACGAACAGGCCGCCTGCCGCAAGCAGTGCCCAATTCGACGAACGCCCGACGTAAGGCTGCTCCCTGGGCAAGCCCTGGGACGGAGGCGCCGGTTCTTCTCGCCGCGTCGCCGTGGTGCGTCGAAACCGTCGTGCGAACGCGATCAACACCAGGAAATAACCGGCCACAAGCCACCACGGCGGGGGCGCGGTGGCAAACGTTGCTCCCGGAACCTCAGCCATCCGCTCGACCAGCGCGATCAGCACGTCCTCGGCGCCGTTCAACACCACGGAAACCGCCGAGGCCAACGTCTGGGACACCAATCCCAGCAGGATGGTCGCAAATGCGAGACCCATGACGACCGTCACTAACGGCATGAGCAGGACCGAGTTGATCGCGCTCCACGGATGCATCTGCTGGAAGTGAACGGCAACAATCGGAAGACCCGCCAGCCACGCGCCCAATCCGATCGTCAAACCCCAGCCTATGTTGCGGCTGAGCCACTTCGATCCGCGCCGCAATGCGCCGGGCGGACGCGTAAGACCGCGACGATCGAAGGATCCCGGCCACGGAGCTATCCCATCGCCTTGGCTGTAGCTGGGTCCACGAACCGAATGAACTGCGCAACGAAAGGCGCGGCGAAGCGCGGGTGCCAGGAAGGCGACGCCGAGCACGGCTGCGAAGGACAACTGAAATCCCACATCGAAGACCATCAGGGGCCAGGGGACCAACAGAACGATGGCTGCCCCGGCGATCCAGTTCAGGTAGGACCGCTGACGCCCGATCAACCGCGCGACGCAGTAGAACATCGCAAGGACCGACGCCCGTAGAATGGGCGCGCGCGGCTCGGCCAACAGCAAGTACAACACAACGGCGACCATCATGACCCAGGTGGCTGTCCCCGCCGAGGTCGTGAACACGCGGCATAAGAGGCGACAGAGAAGCAT
>JADFRO010000093.1 GCA_022561255.1 Planctomycetota bacterium
GGTTGATTCGCACCGCGGTGGCCGAATTTCAGCTTGTAGGTTTTGGCTTGCAGTGCCAGACCCAGAAGCTGATGCCCCAGGCAGATGCCGAAAATCGGGACGTTACCGATGATCCCTTTTAAGAGTTCGATCGCATAGTGCACGGCGGCCGGGTCGCCGGGGCCGTTGCTGATGAAAACACCGTCGGCCTCGTAATCCAGCACGCGCTTGGCGTCGAACGTCGGCGGCACGACGTGAACCTCGCAGCCGACGTCGACCAGATGGCGGAGGATGTTGCGCTTCATCCCGCAGTCGATGGCGACCACGCGACGTAGTGGAGTGTTCGTGGAGCGCCTCGATGCGAACCTGGAGTCGATACCCTCACTCCATGTGGACGCCTCGGTTGGTGCAACCTCACGCACCAGGTCAGCCCCTGTCTGCGACGGCGCTTCATTCGCAAGACGCACGCACTCCGCGGCACTGTCCAGCTCACTGGTTATGATGCCTCGCATCGCGCCGACCGTTCGCAATCTCTTGGCGAGCGCTCGTGTGTCGATGCCTTGAATGCCCACGACGTTGTTTTCGAGAAGGTAGTCCTCCAGGCTCAGCGTGGCACGATAGTTGGAGTGGTGCGCTGCGAGTTCCTTGACGACAAATCCGGCTACGTGGGGTCGTTGCGATTCGACGTCTTCGCGGTTGATGCCGTAGTTGCCGATCATCGGATAGGTCATCGTAACGATCTGCCGGCAATACGACGGGTCGGTGAGGATTTCCTGATAACCCGTCATCGAGGTGTTGAAGACGACTTCGCCTGTCTGTGTGCCGACGGCGCCGAAATGGCTTCCACGAAAAACGGTTCCATCTTCCAGGGCGAGTATGCAGGAGCGCGATTCGTGAGAGGGGGGCATCGCCCCGGAGATTACACTTGTAGCACAGTGGTAGCAAGTCTCGAATGTCGAGGGCGACTCAGCGGGGTTGCTTCGATACGGCGGGCGGGGGAGAAATTAACAGAGCGCGGCGTAGATCATAAGGCTCAGGAAAGCGATCCGAGCCTTTCGCGGAAAGATCCAGGTGACAACGGCTTGGTACACGGCCAAGTTCCCCCTCCAACAAACGATGCGTCACGATAAACTGCCTGCTATCGGCCGCGACGGGCGTGCGGCTCCACAGTAGCAGAAACGAGGGCACTTTCAAAGCCGGTCGAGCGAGCGGTTCCGCCGTCGTCCAGAGCCCCATAACATCAAGGCGTTACGGACGCGAAGGCCGGTTTTCGCATCGCGCGAAACTGCGGCGAGTTTTCCGGATGTGTCGTTCGCGTTGGAGTAGAACGATGTTGCGTGTTCGCTGAGTGATACCTGCTTCCGTGTGCTGATGAGTGTTTACGGCGCAGGGGCTTACATCGAACTCACGATGACCAGCCTCGCCGCTGAGCGCGGGCCGGTGCCGACGTCGTTCGTCGCGGTACAGGTGAAGTTGAACGCAACGCCCGCGTCGGACTCTTGCGTAATGAAGCTCGCGGTGCCACGGTTTCGATCGATGATCAATCTCCCCGGCGCGCCGTCGAAGGCGAATGTGACGCCGTCGACCACGCCGTTGGTCACACGGCACGTCAGCGTTACCTCTTCGTTGATCTGCGGCGTCGGGTTCGAGACGGAGAGCGACACGGTGGCGAGCGTGGGGCTGTCCGTATCCGGCGTATCGACGCTTGGGAAACCATCCGACGTCCCATCGAGCGAGATGGGCGTGATGAGTCCCAGCTCGACGCAGCCGGGCGACAGGGCAGCAACCAGCGGCATACCGAAAACGAGGATCGCACGCATCACATCGGTCCAATGTTGGGGCACGCGCCGGCTCACCGCATGAAGGCCGTGTTCGCGCGCCGGGCGAATTCTACCGCAGCGGCGGGTCGGGGGGTAATGGTGTCGGACTGATTTGATCCCAAGTGCCCGCACAGTACTGGTAACGGGGTATGCCGACGACGTTGCATGCGGTCGTGGCCGGGAACCCACGGGCTGAGGCGACGCGACCGCGCTATCGCGTGGAAGCCGGGCGCCGAGCGGCCTAAACTGGTTTCAGGCCCTGTACCGATACTTTGGGGGCAGCAGTGTCCGAAGTTCATTGTCCGGGCGGGGCTATGAGAGCTCCCGGGCGGCGGCGGCTGGCGTGCAGGATGTCGCGGAATGGCGGTTACCGGTAGGAGGCGTCGCGAACGGAGCATCCTTTGGCGACCGCTATGTACTTTCGTAGCGCTCTCGCTCCCGTCGCTAGCGCCGGCGGGCTGCAACTCCATTCGCAACGGCTGGCTTGATCCCACGGTGGTCGGATCGTTCGAGCAAACCAGAACCACGGAGATTCGCGCGTCTTTATCCCTCGAAGACTCGCCGGGGATTCCGGGTGCGACTTACCCAACGATTGGGGATAGCGAACTGATCGTGGAGGAGTACCCCATTTCGGGCGGGGATACGCTGGCGATCGAGATCAACGAATTGCGTCAGCGGCAGATCCCGTTTCAAACCCAGGTGCAGGTGTCGCCCTCGGGGTTTGTAAACCTGCCCGTCGTTGGTCGCCTTGAGGCTGTTGGCCTCACTCCCCCCGAGTTCCAGGAGAAGTTGGCCGAGGCGCTGCGCGACGGCAACAATCACCTTGACCCGGAAGTGACGGTCAATCCTCTTTTCCTTAGCAAAGGAACGTACTCGATCTTCGGCGTCGGAGTGAGTGCGGCCAACAACGCTCCGCTGCGCGCCGGGACGTTCCCCATTCGTCGTCCGGACCTGCGATTGCTGGAGGCAATCAATCAGGTGGGCGGGCTCAACGAGTTCGTGACGGAGGTTTACATCTTCCGCCGCGACGACCCGAATGAAGACGACGGACCGAGTAACGATTCCACGCCCCCTGCGGTTCCCGCTCAGACTCCGGAGGAAGAAAGCGACGAGGAAACCGAGGACGACGGCCCGTTGAGTCTCCTGCTCGACGATGCGGCGCCGAACGCACGGAACGTCGACGAGACTACGGCGGAGAGAGAGCTGATCGAGGCAGTGGTCGGCGACGAATCCGCGGACGATCGGTCGCCGCGCGTCGACCCCGACGTTCTGGACGAGCTCGAACCGCAAGTGCTTGATGCCTACGTGTTTGTCGACGGGCAGTTCGTGCGGAATCCTGCTTTTGCGGGCCCTTCGGTCAGACCGGTCGGCGGAACGGTCGCTCCACGTTTCGACACCGTCATGCCGGCTGTGAACTGGGCGCGTATCGCGGGCGACGCGACACACCGTATCATCATGATCCCGGCTGAGCTGTTACGCGCGGGCGATCTGGCGAGCAACATTTATGTACGCGCGGGGGACGTCATTCGGATCGTCAGCGGCGAAATTGGGGCCTACTACGTGATGGGTCAGGTGAACCGAGTCGGAGCGTTCGCGTTTAACGCGGAGCCGGTTCGGCTGAAGGCCGCCATTGCGATGGCGGGCGGTCTTTCAGCGCTTGCCTGGCCGGATCGTTGTACGATCTACCGGAAAGTGGGCAATCACGAGCAGATGATTCAGGTCAACCTCGACCGGATCTTCGCGGGGCTGGATTCCGATGTGCTGATTCGACGAGGCGACATCATCAACGTCGGTACGCATCCGTTTGCGCCGTTTCTGCGACGTATTCGCCAGTTGACGTTGCCCAACCCCACGACCAACGTGGGATACGCGTTTACGTATTCTCGAAACTTCGCGGACGTGGATTCGTTCGCCGTGCGACAGAACCCGCACAACAAACCGGATCTGTTTCCCAGTCTGTTTCCCTAGGAGCGTAGCAGAGGTGGATGCGGCAGGAATTCAAGCGGCGGGGAACAGGCGGTCGTGGAGCGATCTGTTCGGTCCGACGACATGCGTTCGTCTGGCGATTGTCTCGGCGCTGATCTGTTTCGTTTACTGGGGACCGATTCGCTGGCTTTTGGTGGCGCGGTGGATTGAGGACGGCAACTGGTCGCACGGATGGCTGATCCCTTTGTTCAGTCTCTACTTCGTTTACAGCAAGGCGCCGCAGCTTTTCGCCACGACGCCGCGACCGAGTTATGTGGGAGCCGTCGTGCTCGCGCTCTCCCTGGCGGTCTACTTCACGTTTTCCTGGGTGGTGCCGATGGGCTATCTCCAGGCGGTGTCGATCGTCGGGACGATCTTCGGCGTGACGCTGCTATTGGGTGGTTGGGCGATCGTTCGGATCGTGTGGTTTCCGATTGTGTTCCTGCTGCTGGCTGTGCCTCTTCCCCACCGAATCTACGTCGAGTTGACGCGGCCGCTGCGCGAGTGGGCGTCGACAGCCGCGGCTGCGATCATGCCGTTGTTTGTGACGGGTCTGCACACGGAGGCGCAGGCGGTTGTGATCGATTATCTCGCTCCGGGCGGATTGTCAGGTCAGTTGAACGTCGAGGAAGCGTGCAGCGGGATGCGTCTGATGATGGCCTTCGTGACGCTCGGTGTTGCGATGGCGTACCTCGGCGATCGGCCGGCGTGGCAGCGCGTGATCATGGTGGTCTTCTGCGTTCCGATTGCGGTATTCTGCAACACGATTCGGGTAACGATGACGGGTTTGTTTCTGATCACGGGGCGTACGGAGCTCGCGCAGGGCACGCCGCATCAACTCTTGGGTATCGCGATGCTCGTTCTCGCCCTGGGCATGTTTGCGTTGGTCGGGTATGTCCTGGCCAATCTGTTTGTTGAAGTGACCGACGATGCGGAGTTCGCCGACGTATAGTCGCGCGTAAACCGCGGTGCGTTGGGAAGCGAGTGTATATGACGAGCTTAAACACGACAGTTGGAGACGCGATCGACCTGGCGCCGGTCGTGCCCAGCGGCGGCGGCGGAGCGCCGTCGGCGAGTGAGATCTTGTCCATGATCCGCCGCCGGATCGTGATGATCGCGCTCCTGTTTGCGGTCTTCTCGGCGTTGACCGTCGGCGGCTTCGCCGTCTGGTGGCTGTACTTTCCCGGGTACCGCGGTGAATGTTTGATCGAGTGTATCTCGAACATTCCGGCGACTGAGTTGACGCTGGACCAGCAGCGCCTCAAGCAGGACGAGCACGAGCGGTTCGTGCGGACGCAGGCCGTGCTCCTGAAGAGCCCGGGGATTCTCGCTGAGGCGCTGAAAGTGAACGCCGTACGCGAGACGGATTGGTTTGCGCGTATCCGCGCCGGCGGGCACGAACCTCTGATCGAACTGAACGAACAGCTTGCGGCTGCACCCGTTCGCGGGACCAACTTCCTGCGCGTGGCGATGGACTGCCGCAACCCCGAAGATTCTCCGGTGATCGTTAATGAGGTCGTGAACCAATGGTACCACACGGTCAAGAAGCGTACGGCCGACGACTTTACGTCGGATGCGCTCGAGGCGGCGCGCGAGGAGCGGCGGAAGCTCGTGGCGGTCATTGCGTCCCAGCGGGACCAACTTCGCGCCATCGCCGAGCGGCTTCCCGCGGGTGCGCTGCGAAGTGCCGGCAACAACATCACGGCGCAGCAGGTCGAGGAGTATGGTAGGCAGGTCGCGCAGCTTCAGCTTGAAACGTCGCAGCTCGAGCAGTTTCGGGCGATCTACAACGATCCGGAGGGTGTGGCTGTGACCGCCGAGGATCGCACCGCGGTCGAGCAGGGTCTCCAGGTCGCAGAGCTTACGCGTCGCGTGTTTTTGCTAAACCAACAGCGGGCGGCGGACCTTCAGGTCTTCGGAGCGGAGCACAAGGCGGTTAAGCAGCTCGCGGCGCAGATTGGTGCGGATGAGGAGAGTCTGGCGCAGCTTCGGCTCCAAAAGCTGCGCGAGCGGCAGGCTGACCTTCGAGAAGCGGCGAACACGGCGTATGAAAACTCGCGCCACGCGCTGTTCATAGCGCAGGAGAAACTTCGTGGCGCAGAGGCTCAGCAGCAAGACCAGGATGCCCTGCTGTTCGAGTACTCGCAGTTCTCCAGAGAGCTGCGCAAGGATCTGGAATACGAAGTTGAACTGGACACGTACGTTCGCGGACTGGCTCGCGTCAAGGCGCAGAAGACAGCCATCAAGGTCAACATAGCTCAGGCCGCGATCCAACCGCTCGAACGCAGCACGCCGGGTGTGTGGCTTGTGCCCATGGGCATTCTACTGTCGTTGGGGCTGAGCGTGACGCTTGCGCTGGGACTGGAGCTGTTGGATAAGTCCATTCGCACGTCGCAGGACATCGTCAAGTATCTGGACGTTGCGATGCTCGGGGCGGTTCCCGATACGGATGATGAGGAAGTCTCGATAGGGCATGTTGAGACGGCCGTTCGTGATGCACCGCGCTCGATGGTGGCGGAGGCGTTTCGGCGAATCCGCACGAATTTGCAGTTTAGCGCGCCGGCTGAGCGTCAGCGCAGTGTGTTGGTCACCAGTCCCCGTCCCGAGGATGGAACGACAACGGTAGCCTGCAATCTGGCGTTCGCCGTCGCTCAGGGAGGTCGCCGCGTGCTGCTTGTAGATGCCAACATGCGCCGACCGGCGCTGCGCCGCATCTTCGATAACGTTGGAGTCAACGGGCTGAGCAACATTTTGATCGATGAGGGTACGCTGTCGGAGTGCGTATCCCCGACCGACCAGAAACTTCTCGACGTGCTCGGTAGTGGCCCGACGGTCCCGAATCCGGTCGAGCTGCTGAGCGGGCGACAGTGGCGTGCGTTTCTTGATGAGGCGATGTCAAAGTACGACCAGGTGATTATCGATACGGCGCCGGTTCTCTTGGCCAGCGATGCCGTGGTGCTGGCGACGGCGGTCGACGGTGTCGTGCTCACCGTGCGCGCCAAGCGAAACTCCCGCGGCGTGGCCCGCCGCGCGTGGAGTCTACTGGCTGACGTTAACGCTCATATTTTCGGTGCCGTGCTCAACGCTGCTCAAGTGACGCGAGGCGGCTACTTTCGTGAACAGCTTCGTGATTATTATGACTACCAGCAGGATCCACCTTCGCCCGACGCGGACAAGCCCATCGCCCGAACGTGACGGGTGCGTTGTCACCTGTCCCATCCCGGCATAAGATGACCAGACGCGGGGGTCAGTGAGTTCAGAGTCCGAGGTGCGCCATGCGATCGGTGGGAATGCTCGATCTACAAACCGAATACGATCTTTTCCGCGACGACATTCGCGCGGCGGTTGAGTCGGTCCTGGAAAGTCAGCGATTCATCGGCGGACCGGCGATCGTCGAGCTTGAGGACACGCTGCGCGAGCGCGTCGGCGTTGGAAGCGCGATCGCCGTCAGTAGCGGCACCGATGCCCTTCTCTGCGCGATGATGGCGATGGAGATCGGCGCAGGTGACGAAGTTATTCTGCCGGCGTTCACGTTCTTCGCCACGGCGGGCACAGTTACGCGTCTGGGGGCGACGCCTGTTTTCGTCGACATCGACGAGCGGACGTTCAACGTCGACGCGCGCGAAGTCGAGCGAGCCGTCACCAACAAGACCAAGGCAATCATCGCGGTTCATCTGTTCGGCCAATGCGCCGACATGGACGCGATCCATGCGGTCGCGTTGGGGCATGGTCTTTCCGTGATCGAAGACATGGCCCAGGCGATCGACGCGACCGTAGGCGGTCGGCGCGCTGGGACGCTGGGTCGAGTCGCGTGTTGTTCTTTTTATCCAACGAAAAATCTCGGTGGTTTCGGCGAAGGTGGAATGATCCTCACCGACGACAAGTCGCTCGCAGACGTCGCGCGACGTCTGCGGAATCACGGAGAGTCACAGCGGTATCTTCACGATCGCGTAGGGGGCAACTTCCGACTCGACACGATGAAGGCTGCGATTCTGTTGGTCAAATTGGCGAAGCTCGAAGCGTTCACCAAACGTCGGCGCAAGAACGCAGCCGCCTACGATCGATTGCTGGAGCATTCGGATGTCGTTATTCCACACGTACCGTCCGGTCAAAAGCCGGTCTACCACCAATACTCGATCCTGTGCGACGCCCGTGACGAGTTGATGGCTTACCTGAAAGATCACGGTGTGGGCAGCGGGATCTATTACCCCATCGGGCTTCATCTTCAGCCGTGCTTCGCTTCGCTCGGGTACAAGGCTGGTTCGCTGCCGGTCACGGAGCGGACCTGCTCGCGGATTCTGTCGCTGCCGTGTCATCCGATGCTCAGTGATAGCGACGTTGAATACGTAGCGTCGTGTGTATGTGCGTTCTACGATAATGTCTCCGGCGCGACCTCGATCCTGGGAACCGCAGCCAAGGCGGCGGGTGCGAAGTGACGGCGATGAGCGTTTGCGGCAGCAGATACGGAGATCCTCGATGCGAGCGCTGGTGACAGGTGGTGCGGGCTTCCTCGGCAGTCATTTGTGCGACCGCCTGCTCGCGGACGGGCACGACGTTGTCGCAGTGGACAATCTGTTCACGGGGCAGGAGCGGAACATCGCCCATCTTATTTCCCGTTCGGACTTCGAGTTTGTTCGCCACGACGTCGTGGAGCCGATCCGTCTCGACGTCGATTGGATCTTTAATCTCGCCTGCCCGGCGTCGCCGGTGCATTATCAATCCAACCCGGTCAAGACAGTCAAGACGTCCGTCATAGGTACGCTGAACATGCTCGGACTCGCCAAGCGTGTCGGCGCGCGCATTCTTCAGGCGTCAACGAGTGAGGTGTACGGCGATCCGCTGACGCATCCGCAGACGGAAGACTACTGGGGTAACGTGAATCCGATCGGATTGCGAAGCTGTTACGACGAGGGCAAGCGCGTGGCCGAGACGCTGATGATGGACTACCACCGTGAGCACAAGATCGACACGCGGATCATCCGTATTTTCAACACCTACGGACCGCGGATGGCCGTCGGCGACGGGCGTGTCGTTTCCAATTTTATCGTTCAAGCTCTGCGTGGCGAAAAGCTGACGGTCTACGGGGACGGGAGTCAGACGCGAAGCTTTTGCTACGTCGACGACATGATCGAAGCAATGTTGAAGCTCATGAAGTATGAAGGTGCAGACGCGGCTGAGCCCGTGAACATCGGCGGCACGGACGAGCGTTCTATGAACGATCTCGTGAACTGTCTGGGTGAGGTTCTTTCCAAAGATTTGTCGGTCGAGCACCTTCCTCTGCCGGACGATGATCCGATTCGTCGTCGTCCCGACTGCAGCCGCGCGTCCCAGCGACTGGGGTGGAAGCCTCGCGTGACCCTTCTGGACGGGCTGACCCGGACGGTCGAATACTTTCGCTCAGCGGTAGCCGTTGCCTGACGTTGAACATCGATTCACTTGTCTCGACCGACGGACCCGCGTTGAACACACGGTCGGCGGAAGTTCTGTAGGTCTGATCACTCGGGTGACGCGCTGGCTCTGGGAGGCCCAGCAGCCGGGCCGGTAATGCGCGCGATTGAGGTCACAATGTCCCGAAACGACTCGCCTCCGTGAACCCCGGGGTTCTCCGCAGGGTTCTCACAGCTTCAACTCCCGATAAGCTCGAAGCGCCGCCGGCCCCCGTTGGAGCCGGATCCCTTACCGGCAACGCCCGCCATTGTGTCATAACTATAGTACTGA
>JADFRO010000392.1 GCA_022561255.1 Planctomycetota bacterium
GTGGCAGCAACATGGGTCGGACGTTCGCGGCGTCGTCGTGCGCTGCGCACCCCAAAGCAAGGAGTGGATCACGATGAAGACTCGGGCGGTCCTTTGCATATCTGCGGTCGTGTTGTTTGGCAGCGCGACGACCACTCAGGCGGTCGGCATACCCGACACACCGCAGACCGAACCTGACGGTGTGGCCAAGAACAGGTTTATCTCTTTCGTCCTTCCGACCGGCGGTGCGGGCGCTGAGACGGCGATCGAAGTTCGGTTGTTGACGCTGAATCGCCGGTGTCAGCAGGGCCTTCTCAACCAGTTCGAGCCCTGCTCCGAAGACGCGGACTGCCCCGGCGGCGTGTGCGACAAGCCGTTCGCCTCGAAAGAAGGCAGTGTTCGTTACGTCAACATATACAAGGTTTGTGACGGCACGCGTAGCGGGTGCCTGAGCGGCGCGGATTGTAACCCGGACCCGCCGCCCGACCCGCCCCGCGCGTGCGTTGCGTCGTTGATGTGTCCGGACGACGAATTCCAGCCGGACTTTGCCTGTGCGGTTCTCGGTTGTGAGCCGGAGTTCCGCAACTGGGCGGGTGAGCTAGCCGGTGCAACGCTGCACGTTTTCGGTGAGGGCATTGTTCCCGGTCGTTCGGCGTACGACGTGGCTCAGGTACCGGCCGCGTGTGCGGGCGACGTTGCCAACTGTGCGTTCAACTCGCCGTCGCTGCGAATCGTCACCGCAAGGTGGGGCGACCTTAACGCCGATGGCGCCACCAACGCAGCGGACATCGCGTTGGCGAGCAACAAGTTGACGCTTCCGCCCCCGGGTGCGTTGACCAAGCCGCGGATCATGCTGGTTCCAAGTCTGCTCCAGGCACACAGGAACGTCAATGTACTCGACTTGCAAAACACGATAGACGCTGTGTCGTCCTTGCGGCAGACGGGGCTGATCACGGGGCCACAAAGTTGTCCCAGCGACTAACTGTTCGGTCGTTCCGTATAAGGTGGCAAACGGTCACTGATGTGGGGCGGGCGGTTAACTTTGGTGGGTAGCGACGAACGCCCTGGACATCACGGCCGTGACCGATAAGGTCAAGCCGATCCCAAAAGCGTTCATCAAACCGCGTACGCAGTTGGTCCCCAGCATCCTCAGCCCGTTCGAAAACGTGAACGTAATTGAGCTTCAAAACACCATCGACGCGGTGAAATCGCTCCCGATGCCGCAGCTATTCACCGGCCCGGAAGAATGCGGCGGGTAGCGGGGTCGTCCATCGGCCGCAGGTTTCGCCTGGCTGTACCCGCCGGACAGGCTGAGGGCCCATCCACCGCCGCGCCGCATCCATACGCCCCCCTTGAATCCTCGTCCCTAGCGTGATATCCTAATTGGGTGCCTCTTCAGCCTTTTTATTGGGGGAGGCATCGCAACGGGGTGAGGCCGCGCAAATAGCTTAAGCGATCCGCGAGCCGGCAGAGGCGGGAATCCGCTGCATCAGCCGTTGTCTTTCGGCCGCCCGGAGGGATGAAAGGGTATCGGACCATGACGCGAAGAGCGCTGACCACTCGCTGGTGGATCGGTTCGTTGGCTTCTGCGGCGCTGCTTTCGGCGGCGCTGGCGGCTATCTCTGCGCGCGTCGCGGCTGATCCCATCGCTCCGCCGCCGGATGGTCCGATGGAGTATCTCGACGACACGCAACCGAGTGCGTTGATGCTCTCGCTTCGATCCGAGGCCGCACCGGCGAACGTCGTGTTTGGAGCGTACACTAGTGTGCAGGTCAACGTCTCAGCGGGCGGAAACAACATCGTCGGCGACGCGGCCAACGAGCCGTCCCTCGCGATCAGCCCCTCCAATCCGCAGAACATTGTGATCGGCTGGCGACAGTTCGATACCGTTGTGAACAACTTCCGGCAGGCGGGGATGGCCTACACGTTCGACGGCGGACTAACCTGGACCTATCCCGGCGTTTTGGATCCGGGGCAGTTTCGCAGCGATCCGGTCCTCGGCGCCGACGCGGCAGGAAACTTCTACTACTCCAGTCTCAGTTCGTTGGATTCGGT
>JADFRO010000094.1 GCA_022561255.1 Planctomycetota bacterium
CCAGCTCAACGTCCATCGTGATGTTGTCACCAGGCATACACATCTCAGCTCCCTGCAGCGACAGACCACCCGTCACGTCCGTGGTTCGGAAGTAGAATTGTGGACGATAACCGTTGAAAAACGGCGTATGTCGCCCGCCCTCTTCCTGCGTCAGCACGTACACCTGCGCCTCGAATTTCGTGTGCGGCGTAATCGAACCCGGGGCCGCCAGAACCTGCCCGCGCTCGATCTCGTCTTTCTTCGTGCCGCGTAGCAGACAACCGACGTTGTCGCCCGCGAGCCCACTATCCAGCGTCTTGTTGAACATTTCCACGCCCGTAACGACGGACTTGATGGTTTCGTTCAGACCGACGATTTCGATCTCTTCACCGACTTTGACTTGTCCGCGCTCGATCCGGCCCGTTGCGACAGTTCCCCGACCCTTGATGCTGAAGACATCCTCCACCGACATCAGGAACGGCTGATCGATGTCCCGCTCGGGAATCGGAATGTGTTTGTCCAGTGCCTCCATGAGATCGACGATGCACTTGGTTTTCTCCGCGTCTTTGGGGTTGTTCAGTGCCGGCAGTGACGAACCCAGGATCACCGGCACGTCGTCGCCCGGGAAATCGTATTTCGAGAGAAGCTCGCGAACCTCCATCTCGACCAGTTCGAGCAGCTCTGGATCGTCGACAAGGTCCACCTTGTTGAGGAACACCACAAGCGACGGAACGTTCACCTGACGCGCAAGAAGAATGTGCTCTCGCGTCTGCGGCATCGGTCCGTCCGCCGCCGACACGACCAAAATCGCACCATCCATCTGGGCGGCGCCGGTGATCATGTTCTTCACGTAGTCCGCGTGACCCGGGCAATCGATGTGCGCGTAGTGGCGAGCTTCCGTCTCGTACTCGACGTGAGAGGTCGCAATCGTCAGAATCTTCGTCGCATCACGACGACCTTGCGACTCCGAAGCCTTGGCAACCTCGTCATACGAAATCGCCTTGCACAGGCCCTTCGATGCCTGCACCGTACAGATCGCCGCCGTCAAAGTTGTCTTGCCGTGGTCAACGTGACCGATCGTACCGACGTTAACGTGCGGCTTGGTTCGTTCGAATACTTCCTTGGCCATCCGGTACTACCTCCACTCACTAGGCGACCCCGCCGCCACACTCGACGCCGCGGACCACCGTCGCCCGCGCTCTCCACTACGACCTTCCAATTCGGCTTCCGGCAACAGCACCGACATTAACAGACGGCGCCGGCGGGCCGTGTGCTCCAAGCAAAGCTGCTGACGGGACTCGAACCCGTGACCTCGTCCTTACCAAGGACGCACTCTACCAACTGAGCTACAGCAGCGACCTCGATCGCGCGAACCGCAGCTACACCCGCCCGAGTCTTACGAATGACTCCAAGCGGAACATCGGTCGAGCACACCGCCCCGACTACCCTACCGGGACGGCAAGCCTCAGCCACGCTGCGTCCTACGTCCAAGGTCACACCGTAGCGAGACCCAGAGCCCGGCCAATATACGCAATCTCGGAATACTGTCAAACACAAAACAACGCCTCGCACCGCACGACGAAGGAGTCCAGGCCGGACCGCAAATCGAGCGGATTCGTCAACTCGAACATCGCCCCACAGTGTATCTGCTCCGTTGGCACGTTATAACACATAACGTGGTCCGAGCGGGGTCTGGGCGCCGGGGCATATCGGCCTCACCAGGAGGGCGTATACACAAATCGTTCAAGCCTTCGTTGTTAACTGGACTGGCTGCCAAGATTCCCTTGTCCCGGCAGAGTCGGAGGGCTAGCATAGCCTTGCGGTCGTAGGTACTTTCCGCCGCCCGGTAGCGATTTCCCACCCAGGAGCCTTTGTAACGTGGAACACCGCAGACTCGGCCACACTCAGCTCGACGTGTCCGCTATCGGCCTGGGTACCTGGGCTATGGGAGCGACCGTCGAAACGTGGGGACACGTGGACGACCGGGAGTCCATAGCAACGATCCATTATGCCCTGGACCACGGCATTAATCTGATCGACACGGCACCGATCTACGGCCTCGGTCACAGCGAAGAGGTGGTCGGCAAGGCGATCCGCGGCCGGCGGTCCGAGGTCATCCTGGCAACCAAGTGCGGCCTGCTCTTTTCAAACTCACCTGACCATCAACCGCAGCGCTGCTTGAGTCCCCAAAGCGTCAGGCGCGAATGCGAGGAGAGCCTACGCAGGCTCCAGACGGACGTCATCGACCTCTATTTCTGCCACTGGCCTGACCCGGCCACTCCGATTCGCGAGACGATGGAGGTGCTCACCAAGCTGCTCCACGAGGGCACGATACGCGCCATTGGGCTGTCGAACTTTAGCTGCGAGCAGATAGCGGCGGCACGGGAATTCGGCCCCGTACACGTCCTACAGCCACCGTTTTCGATGCTCGCGCGCCGTGCCGCCGACGATCTTTTTCCGTACTGCCTCGAGCACGAGATCGCCGTGCTTCCCCACAGCCCTTTGGTCAAGGGGCTTTTGACGGGCAAGTTCACCGCCGAGGACACCTTCGACGACATCCGGCAGCACGATCCGGATTTCATCGGGAACCGGTTCCACCGCAATCTCCGCATTGTCGACGCGTTGAAGGAGATCGCCGCGCGGTACGATAAGACCGTCGCCCAGCTCGCCATCAACTGGACGTGCAACTTCCCCGGCGTGACCGCCCCACTCATCGGCGCGAAGCGACCTACCCAGCTCACTGAGAACCTCGGCGGACTTGGATGGGAACTCTCCGACGACGACCGCGCCCGCATCGACGCTCTGATCGGAGGGCCGGCCGATGGCGCCTGACGCCGGGCGCAGGGACGACGTCATCCGAGTACGCCACAGACGCCCCCCCGCCGCCCACGTCCCCCCTCGCCGAAACGGGCAGAACGGTGCGTCGGCACTGCGCGAACTCCGCAGCGCATCCGACCGGTATACGAACAACGCCATCGCCGCAAGGGTTGGACGACCAAACGTGCGATTCGGCGTTACAGTCCTTGCTGCGCTTGCCGTCGGCGCCGTAACCGGGCTCTTGATTCGACCCGAGTATCTGTGCGGCGGAACCTTTCGCCTGACTGACGAGCGGACACTAAGCCAACGCGCCGAGCTGCGGAGCGACCTGTCCAACATGGTGGGCGACGACTTTTCCTCGACGGCGGAGTCAACGGGCGTTGCATCCCGGTGGCACGTTGAAGCGCCGGCTAACGACCTGATTCGCTTTCGCTTCGTCACTACCGATCGAAGTACGGGTGCGGAGCGGGCAACACAAATGGCCCAAGCGTTCCTCACCACTCTGCGCACCAAGCGGGAACAAAACCGCGGGACACCCTCCGAAAGCGAGAACGTCGTTTCCCTGTACATTCAGGAACTCCAGACCCGCCTTACGAACGTTCAGACACAACTCGACAGCGCGATGGCCACCATTCCCGATTCCGATTCGCGGGAGCAAAAAGACGCCCTGCTCGACCGCTGGCGATCGATTCGGTCCGGCTACACCGAAGCTCGAGCGCGTCTCGCGGCGACCTTCGCGGACGTCTCGCGTCTGCGAAGCGAGGCGGCACCGACCCACGGCGTTGTTCCGACCGACAAGCGGCGCGAGGCGTTCGCTGCCGACTTGGGACTCCAGCAGGATCTTCGCGAGCTGTCCGTTCATCTAACTGAGTTGCGAGCCCACCTTCTCCGTGTCCGAGCGACGGCGGCGGCACGGTTTGGGGAACTGTCCAGCGCCGTCACAACGCTGCGGCAGATGATTTCAATCGAGGACACGAGGGACTTAGGATCCTCCACAACCGCTATTCTTTCGCGACTCACCGTCGAACTCGACGCCTATCGACGGGGGCTTGTCGAATTCGCCGACGCGTGGAATGCCGAGTTCGCCGCCGTTGAACGTCTGGAGGTCGACCCCCAGGCCGGCGAGTTGCTCGACCAGTATCACCGCGTTCGCGCGTTGCTAACCGACTACTTCTTTTCCGCCTCGCAAACGCTGTCGACCATGCGCGGAGCGGTGAACCGGGTCGGTGAGGAGCAGCGCGACCACGCCAGAACCTATGTCCTCCAATCCAAGCTCATTCGGGCGTTTCAGACACTACAATCCGCCCACCATCGGCTTGAGTTCGCGGCTGGAACAATCGAAACGCCGGACAACTTCCGCCTCGACATCGCGCTTCGCAGCGCGCATGGACTACGCCGACGCTCCCAGGACCAAATGCGAAGAATCGAGACGAAGCTCCAGGCCCGTGCGACGAAGCGGGCCATCGCGTTGCACGTTACGACCCTCGTCCAAGCCGAGCAAACGCTGGAGCACTTCCGCGCGGAAACCGACAAGACCGTCGATCGACTCGTCGCCGTGCAGGACGGCCTGCTTGAGACGACCGAGCAGGTAGAAGGTCTCGTTGCGGCTGTCGTTCGCGCGGAATTGGCTGGAGACCGACTGAAGATCACTCAGAGTGATCTGCGGCGCAGCGAGCAACGCTTAAGGCAACTCGCAACGAAACGGCGATCGAAGTATGAGGATGGCGGGATCGAGCTAGTCAGCGCGGGCGTCATGGGCTCGCCGATCAACGGCTCTACCCGTGCGGCCGCAGGCGTCGTAGCCGGAGCGATTGCTTTCCTGAGCGTACTGTTTGGGCAGTGGCACATGGCCCGCCGAAAGGACCGGGCCACACCTTGAACCCCGCGTATCGAACCCCGCAACCAAGGCCCACGTTTTACAAATAATCGACTATCAACCGTTCCCGAGCCGCGGGCTTTAGCCCGCGCGGTCCTCCGCGCAAGCTGAAGCTTACGGCTCAGATAGCCTCTGGAACTTATGAAACACGGCACTAGCCCCGTTGGAAACGGTCCGGACACTTGCAGGCACCGTACGATCGCGTGTCCTAGCTCAAGACCGTCAGGCGGGCGAGCAGTTTGGGAAGCGTCTCCACGACGCGTTCGATTTCCTGCCGCGTCGTAAATCGCGACAAGCTGAAGCGAATGGCCCCATGGGCGATTCGCTCGTCTATTCCCATGGCCGTGAGCACGTGGGACGGTTCGAGTGATCCGCTGCTGCAGGCCGCTCCTGCCGAAGCACAAATCCCCGCTTCACTCAAAAGGATCAAAATCGCCTCTGCGGAAATTCCCTCGAAACCAATGTTGGACGTGTTGCAGATCCGCTGGGCATCGCAGCCGTTGACGTGCGCAAACGGTACGGCCGCCAGCACACCTTCTTCAAACGCATCGCGCAGGCGGCCGATGTCGACGCAGACCTCGTCGCACCGCGCCGCCTCGGCAGCCACACCCATCCCAACAATGCCCGCGACATGCTCGGTTCCCCCGCGAAGCAACGATTCCTGATTGCCGCCGACGATGAGCGGGGTGATGCGTGTACGCCGTCGGACGTAGAGCGCCCCTATACCCTTGGGGCCGTGAAACTTGTGTGCGCTGAGGCTCACAAGCTGCGCCGCCGCCTTTGACACGTCGATGGGAATCTTGCCGACCGACTGCACGGCGTCTACGTGGACGACTGCGCCGCACTTCACAGCAACGTCTGCAAGTCGCGCGACGTCGAAAACGACACCCGTCTCGTTGTTCGCGTGGATCATCGTTGCAAGCGCGGTATCGTCGGTGAGGGCTTTGGACCAATGCGACTCGTCGATGCGCCCCTGGGAATCAACCCCGACGCGTTCCACGGTGTAGCCTTCGCCTTCCAAATTCTCCACCAGGCGCAGCACCGCCGAATGCTCGACGGACGTTGTGACGATCCGGCGCCGCTCGGGATGGAGCGCCAGCGCACCCCGGATCGCAAGGTTGATGCTCTCCGTGCCGCCGCTGGTGAATACGATTTCTCGCGGCTTCGCACCAATCAGCGACGCCACCTGCTCGCGAGCGCACTCGATGCTGTGTCGTACGGACTGACCGAACTGATGCACGCTGGACGGATTCGCGTATCCGTCGCGCAGATTCGCCGCCATCGCCTCCACAACCTTGGGAAGCGGCATGGTCGTCGCGTTGTTGTCGAGGTAGATCATTTCGCTAACGCATTTCACGTTTCTGTATTCCGTTCCGCTAGCGTTCGCCCGTGCGATTTCTCTACGTTCGATCTCATACGAAGGCCGCCGGACCGCTCACGCCATCCCGATCCATTGTATGCGCCGCCCATGCGGGAATCACGCCGGCATCCTACGAACCAGCGGTCGGGAGCATGCACGCGAAGCGTCCTGACAAACCGAGCGCGACCATAGGGGGCGGTTTCCGCCCGCGAGACCCGACCGCTTCGTTACGGGCACGGCTCTGAAAAAGGCTTGTCTAACACGGTCTTCGCGATCGACACCCATTGGGAAACGGGAACCTGCTCCGGTCGGCGCGTAAGGTCGAACCTCTCGCCAAGGTGCTCGACCACTGCCGCATCCAAAACGTAAGACATGGCCGAGCGCAGCGTCTTGCGCCGGTGATTAAAGACGCCGCGCACGAATCTCGCGAACGTGGGCACGTCCGGGACGCTTGCCCGCGCCGCAGGATCGACATCCATCCGCAACATCACGGAATCCACCGTCGGACGAGGCCAGAACGACTGCGGGCCCAATCGCGCAACCGTCGTAACGCGCGACAGCGCCCCCGACAGAATGGTCAGCGGACCAAACGCCTTGCATCCCGGCTCGGCTACAAACCGATCGCCCACCTCCGACTGGACCGTAAAACACAACCGCCGTACGACCGGATAATCGACGAGCAGGTTCATCACCAGCGGTGTGGCAATCTGGTAGGGTAAGTTCGCCACGAGCTTGACCGTCAACCCGTCGCGCTCGGCATGTTGAAGGCACTCGGCCACGACCGCGGCGAGGCGATGCTTGCTCTCAAGAACATCAATCCCCACGACTTCAACGCCCGCAACCCCTGCAAAACGCTCGGCCAGCAGTTCTCGCAGGTCACGGTCGACCTCCACGCACACCAACTGGTCGACGCGCAGAGCCAATAAATCGGTCAGTCCGCCCGTGCCGCCGCCGACTTCGACCACCACGTCGTCGCGCTTCAGGTCGGCACTCTCAACGAGCCCGCGCATGAGGTTCCCGTCGATCAGGAAATGCTGCCCCAAGCGCTTGCGCGGACGCAACCCGCGCGATGAGAGCATCGCCTCTATCTCCCTTTTGGTTTGAACGTGTTGCGGGGTCATCATAGTTCATAGCCGGTGATTCTTGCGTGATGGCTTTTCGACCGCGACGTCACCGTGCGACCTTGCATTGTAGGAAGTGGTTCGCACCTATGCACGCGAGGCGTCCGGTGACGAGGCGCACGTGACGGACGATGTTGGCGGGGCTTGCGCAAAAAAGGGGCGCCGCGTATGCTCGGAGGGGAGAGCACACGCGGCGCTGTGGTCGTCCGCATCACCGGCGGGTTAGGTGGTGACGCGAATGGGGGAGTACGTTTCTTGGGGTCGACTCGCGGTCGAACTTTCCTTCACTGCTTGAGGAATACCACGGTGCCCCGGTCTCACCAGCCGCGTCCCGGACGGCGTGTGCATGCGCTACCGGCGGAGCCGTCGCACGAACCAGCAAGTCAGGAAACCGAGTCTTTTGTACGACGCGGAAGCATCTCCGGGTCGTCGGGGCGTCGCCCCATGCATGAACGATCAGGTATGAACGATTCTGGAATAACCTTCACATTGCTTATAGGAACCAGAATCACCGAAGGCAAGCGTAAGACAAGAAATGACAAGTCGCGCGATGCCGCACCGCTCGGACCGAACGAAATCAGCGATCCGTCACTAAGGCGAAGCCCGTGCGAGCACGAATCTGCTCGGGGTCCAGCCAATCAGAAATCGCGGCCTGCAAGCGAGCGTCGGCCATTTTCAAGAACAGTTGCGTCTTGAGCTCGTTAAAGTCGTCCTCATCCGCGCGAATCGTTTCGACCCACTCGACAAGGAGCACCGCCGCCCGCTCGAGCAGTTCGATGGCGACGATCTTCTGCTCGGCATCCGCGAGCGCGAAGCATTGATCCACAACGTCATTGGATAGCGTTCCAACGCCGGACCCGATGTAAACGCCACGATCCCCCCGTCCTCGCGCCGCGTCGCGCCGCTGCACCCGAGTGAACGGACCTGGATCGAAGAAACCGCTGTTGATGCTCTCACCCGACTCGCGAAACGCGACGAGTTCCAGATCGCCCTCGTAGGCTTCCTTCAGGCTGTCGTAACCAGCGCACTCCTTGAGCGAGCCGGCCCGCTCTTTCGCAAGCTCAAAACCTCTTTGCAATCGCATGTCCGCAAGAAGGCGGTCACGCACGACGTCGACCGATTCCGCCGGTCTACCGGCGCGGGAACCGACGACTCGAAAAACGTAATAGTCGCCCGTCGAACTGTCGCGCAACGCGTAGCGGCACGTCTGGTAGGGCGCCAAGTATTCGTGCGGATTGACGCCGGAATCCTGGGGGATGGTCGGGACGATCGCCTTCGTCTTGAACGCCACCGCGCGGAACGTGCGAAACGCCCCACGCTCCGGCCGAAACGCCGACATGCCGATCCCCGGAACCGACTGAGCGTCGTCGTAGTTGAACAGGTCCGACACGGCCGTGGTGACGGAACCGGGGAAACGGAGCGACGGCGGCATCCGTTCAAGCATCTTGTCGTAGATGTCCATCGATTTGGCGCTTTCCGGCACGACGTTGTAACCATCCTCGCCACGATCCATAACCAGCCAATCCTCGGCGACGAACTCGGCCAGCCAAGCTGCCATACGCTCAGCCGCTTCGTCGGCGTACTGCTCCTTCAGCACGTCGATCGCTGCGGGTTTGGCATCCTCCCAATCCATGTACGGCGGCACCTCGTCTGAAGGTGGACCCGGGACGTCCCCCGTACCCGCCGAATCGGTCTCGGCAATTTCCTCCGCCGGGCGTCGGAACCGGAAGTTGTAGCCACGTGTCTTCTCGTAGTAAGTTTTCGCTTTCCGCTCGAGATTGGCCACACCAATAGTTTCCTTGATGGCGTCGCGGTCGATCTTGACGTACTGAACTTTTAGCTCAGGCGGGAGAAAGTAGCCAAAATTCAGCCCCAGCCCCGGCTCCTTTTGGCGGTACGCCTCGAAGTGAGCGTCGATCTCGGCGTCGGTGAACTCGGCGGCCTCGTCGACGAATGCCTGCGCGGGCAAGACGACGGTACGGATCTGCACCTCCTCCAGAACATTGCGAGCCGCGATCCTTAGCTCCGACTCACTCGGCAAGGCCGAACCGGCGACCAACCATGCAGTGCTCTGAACGGCGCGAAACTGGGCGACCGCTTGGCGAATCACATCTGCACGAACACGGAGCCGCCGCGAGAGGAACTCAAGCTGGCTGAGAATCTGATCACTGACGGTTGACGCACGAACCC
>JADFRO010000393.1 GCA_022561255.1 Planctomycetota bacterium
GATGAAGCTGTCGACAGGCGTGCGAGCGATGTTCACATCGAACCGGAGGCGGATCGCTTGCGCATACGTCTGCGCATCGACGGTCGACTCATCGAAGCGCGTGCCTACCCCCTTGAGGCAGCGATCCCCATGGTTTCGCGCGTCAAGGTTCTCTCCAAGCTCGACATTACGGAAAAACGCAAGCCGCAGGACGGCCGCTTTACCCACCGGAGCTTCGATCAGGAAATCGACATTCGCGTCGCGGTAATGCCTTCCGTCCGCGGCGAGTGCGTGACGCTGCGCCTTCTTTCCCACGACCGATCGAGGTTGACGCTTGAATCGCTCGGGATGGGCGTCGAGCTGCGGCAAGCCTTCGAACGTCTTATCAGCCGTCCGTACGGAATCATTCTTCTCACCGGACCGACCGGAAGCGGCAAGACAACCACGCTTTATGTCGCCCTCCAATGCGTCAATACGGTCGACCGACACATCATTACGGTGGAAGACCCGGTTGAGTACCACATTCCCGGCGTCAATCAAGTCGCCGTCGACGAGGAATATGGCGTCTCCTTTTCGCTTGCACTCCGCAGCATTCTTCGACACGATCCGGACGTGGTGATGATCGGTGAAATTCGTGACGAGGCGACGGCCCATCTGGCGCTTGAGGCGGCGCTCACCGGGCATCTTGTTTTTGCAACGCTCCACACCAACACAGCCGTAGGCGCCGTCACACGCCTGCTCGACATGGGCTGCGAACCCTACTTGGTGGCGAGCGCGCTGATCGGAACGATGGCTCAGCGCCTGGTGCGGAAGATCTGCGTCAATTGCAAACGGACCTATCAGCCCAACGCGTCCGAATGCAAAATCATGGGAATACCGCCGGAACGTACGGGCGTGGAGATCTGCCGCGGAGCCGGCTGCTCAAGGTGTCTTAGAACGGGATACTACGATCGCGTCGGCGTGTACGAATTCGTCCCGTTCGACAGGGGACTGACGGATCTTATCACAGCCAAAGCGACGACCGCCACGTTGCAACAATACGCCATAGAGCACGGTGCCATCACCCTGCGCGACGACGCCATGCGTAAAGTACGCGAAGGCGTCACGACGCTCGAGGAAGCATTGCGCGTCACAACTGTGATCGACTGAAACTCCACCGGCGCCGAGACATTCATCGGCGCACAATCCGGAAGGTAGGCGTCCCGGAGGAAAGCGTCAGCCTGTCCGGTGAGTCTTGAAACAATCGCGGCAGTAGACCGGCCGGCCTTCGGTCGGCTTGAATGGCACCTCGGTCTCCTTGCCACATTCCGCGCAGGTAGCGGTATGGAACTCCCTGGGAGCGCGAGATCCACCACCTCCCCCGCCGCCCGACTTCCTCTTGGCCCGACATGGGCGACACCGCTTGGGCTCGTGCTCCAAGCCCCGCTCGGCGTATCGCTGCTGATCATCAGCCGAGTGTAGAAACTCGGTTCCACAATCTGCACACGTGATCGTCTTGTCCTCGTACGTCATTGCGGGGGCGTCTCCGTCGGGGCAAAGCTTGCGAAACGCCGTGAGCGGTCCCCGGGGTCCAGCTCAACGAGCGAGTGGGAAGGCTACACGGGGGGGGATCGGCGGTCAAACCTGTCCAAAGGCGAGGTCGGCACAGGCGTCCGAGACGTTTTCAAGACGACGAAAATCGAAAGAAGAAACGCCACATGGATGTGAATTCTTCGAAAAACGCCGTCCGGAAGCGTCCTAACGCCCACCCATCACGCCCCGCTAGACAACCTCCGCCAACAGAGAGGCCCAGCTACTCCGCTCGCGTCGGGGATCAAACAATGGCCTTAACCGGGCACAATCTCGGGACAACGACCGGTAGAAGTCGGCATCGTCCTCACACCGGCCGAGCAGCGCCGTCAGTGCTTGAGTATCGCCAACCGGAAAATAGCCGCCGTAGCTGCGTCCCAGCAACCCGACCGATCCGCCGATCCGCGAGGATATGACGGGGACGGATGCAACGACAGCCTCCCCGATCACGTTCGCCCCCCC
>JADFRO010000095.1 GCA_022561255.1 Planctomycetota bacterium
ACGAGGTCGCGATTCGTATTCGCCAAATCGCCAAGGAACACGGTATTCCGCTCGTCGAGCGCAGGCCTCTCGCCCGCGCTTTGTTCGAGGCGGTCGAGGTGGGGCAATACATTCCAGATCGGTTCTATCAGGCGATCGCCGAGATTCTGGCGTACATCTATGAGTTGACCGGCCGTTCGGGTGTCGAGGCTCGCGGCGGATTGGTGGGGGCAACGTAACGGATGGCCAACGCCCCGCTCACCGTACTGTCGAAGATCATGTCGGGCGCCATCCGGCATCGCAGCGCGCTGCTTCCGATCTCCGCACTGATGCTCATTCTGGTCATCTTGATACCTTTGCCGACGCCGGTGATGGACCTGCTCTTGCTCACGAACATCACGCTTGCCGGCATTGTTCTGTTGACCGTGATGTACATGAGCGGTCCGTTGGAGTTTTCCGCTTTCCCCTCACTGCTTCTGGGTCTGACCCTGTTTCGATTGGTCCTCAACGTCGCGACCACGCGCTTGATCCTTACCAATGGCGATGCCGGAACGGTCGTTGCGACGTTCGGAGGATTCGTGGCCGGCGGATCGCTGGTCGTGGCCATGATCATTTTCTCGATTATCGTTGTCATTCAGTTCGTCGTGATCACCAAGGGTGCTACACGTATCGCCGAGGTCGCGGCGCGATTTACGTTGGACGGTATGCCCGGTAAGCAGATGGCTGTCGACGCCGATCTTAACGCCGGCACGATTACGGATGAGGAGGCCAAGCGGCGACGCACCGACATCACACGAGAAGCGGATTTCTACGGGGCGATGGACGGTGCGAGTAAATTCGTTCGGGGCGACGCCATAGCCGGGATCATCATCACGATCATCAACATTCTGGGCGGCGTTTACGTTGGTATGGTGGAGCTGGATATGCCGATCGGCGAGACGCTGCGACGTTTCACCATTCTGACGATCGGCGACGGACTCGTTTCGCAGATTCCGGCCTTCATCGTGTCTATATCGGCAGCGTTGATCGTTACACGGTCCGCGTCCAAAATGAATTTGGGTGAGGAGATGCTCGGTCAGATGCTCGGCCAGCCCAAAGCTTTGGTGTTGTCGGCCGGGTTTCTTCTCGTACTCGCGTTGACGCCGCTACCCAAGGCGCCACTCTTTTTTCTGGCGGCTTCGACCGTTGGAATTGCGTATCTGCTGAACAAACGTGATGGGTTAGCACTAGCGCGCGCAACGGCTGCCAAGGAGAAACCCACCGCGCATGAACGCGTCGAGAAACATCTTTCTCCCGACCCGATGGAGCTCAACGTCGGCTTCGGCCTGATTTGCCTTGTGGATCGCAAGCAAGGGGGGGATCTGCTCGACCGGATTACGAACATGCGCCGTCAGGTGGCACAAGAGATGGGCATTGTCGTACCGCCCATTCGAATACGCGACGACATTCAGCTTCAGTCCAACGAGTTTCAGGTCTTGCTCAAGGGGTTGGAGATCGGTCGGGGTGAAGTTCTGCCAGGCCACTTGCTCGCGATCGATTCGGGGGCGGTTACCGAACGGGTCAACGGCGTCGAGGCGAAGGAGCCGGCGTTCGGATTGCCGGCCCTTTGGATCGAAGAGAGTCAACGCCACGAGGCGGAGCACCGCAATTACACCGTCGTCGAACCCTCCAGCGTCGTCAGTACCTATCTCACCGAGCTCGTCCGCCGTCACGCCGAGGAGTTGCTAACCCGACAGGAGGTCAACCGTCTGCTCGACCACCTCAAAGAAAGGGCGGGCAAGCTGGTCGAGGAGGTCGTGCCCAACGTCCTCAAACCGGGAGAGGTGCAGCGCGTTCTGCAGTCGCTGCTTCGCGAGCGCGTTCCCGTACGCGACCTGGAGACGATTCTTGAAGCGATTTCCGACGTGGCCGCCCGTACAAAGGATTCGGAAATCCTATGCGAATACGCTCGCAACGCTCTGTCTCGCGCCCTGTGTCATCAGCACAAGGGTGACGACGGAAAAATCCATTGCATTACGCTTGACCCGACGCTTGAGAGCTTGATCTCCAAGGGATTGGAACGCTCTGAACACGGAACGGTTCTGGCGCTCGCCCCCGCAATTCAAACGAAGATCGTCGCGGCCGTTCGTGGCGAAGTGGAGAAGGCCACCGCGGCGGCGCGAGGGAAACCGCCTGTGGTTCTTACGGCACCGCAGATTCGCTTGTGGGTGCGTCGCATGATCGAGACGCATCTGCCGACCGTCGCGGTCTTGTCCTACAACGAAATCGTTCGCGGATTCGAAATTGAATCCCACGGAATGGTAATACTAAACGATGAAACTTAAGACTTTCCACGGGGCCACGATGGCCGACGCGCTCGCCCAAGTGAAGCGCGAGTTCGGACGACAGGCGGTCATCCTCAATACGCGAACGCTTACACGCGGTAGCGTGTTGGGGATCGGGGGGAAACCCTATGTCGAGATTACGGCGGCGCGGAGGATGTCCGACTTGCCCGCGCCGTTGCGACGCGGTACGCTGCCGGTCGGCCCACGGGGTGGTCGACGTGCAGAAGGAGCTGCGCAGCCCGTGTCGGGAACCACGCGTGTAAAGGAGTATGCGCCCCGAAGCACATCTTCCGACGCCGTTCTCTCCGAAGTGAGTGCTCTACGGGAGATGGTGTCGGAGTTGGTGCGCGAGACGCGCCGCGCGCAGGCCTCACAGCTTCCCTCCGAATTGTACGACACGTACCAAAGGCTGGTGAGCAACGCCGTCGCTGATGAGGCTGCCGGTCAGCTAGTAAGCGAGGTTCGCCAACAGCTATCCGCCGCCGACTTACAGGATCCCAAGGTCGTTCGCGCGAAGCTGGCCGACTTGATTAGGCCGATGCTGCCCGTTGCGGGTCCGATTCGCATCACCACCACCGGTGAGCCTTACATCGTTGCGCTGACCGGTCCGACCGGAGTGGGTAAGACGACGACGATCGCAAAGCTCGCCGCAAACTTTCGCCTGCGCGAGAATCGCAAGGTCGGACTCATCACCATTGATACCTATCGCATCGCGGCGGTTCAGCAGCTTCAAACATACGCCGAGATCATCGACGTCCCGCTCGAGGTAGCCGCCTCGGCGGATCAGTTGAAAAACGCGGTCGCCAATCTCTCGGACTGCGACGTCATCCTTATAGATACAGCCGGTAGAAGTCAGCGCGACCGTTCACGGCTCCGACAGCTTCACGGATTCTTTACCGTAGTGAAGCCACACGAGATTCACCTTGTGCTTTCGAGCACGTGCAGCGTTCGGGTGCTCAACGAAACGATCGAGCGCTTTCGCGAGGTCGGTATCGACCGTGTGATCTTTACAAAACTTGACGAAGCTTTGGGCTTTGGCGTGATGCTTGGCTGTCTACAAAAAGCCGATGCGAAGTTGTCGTACATTACGACCGGGCAGGACGTTCCCAGCGACATCGCCGTCGGAGAGAGTCGCGCACTGGCACGGCTGATTCTGGGCGAACGCGAGGTCAAGCAGGGAAAGGTTGTGAGTTTGCCATGACGGAACGGGTCTGTCGCGACCGCCTCGTACGATGTGAAATGGGTTAAGTAAAATGAATACTTCACAGGCGGAAGGGGAGTTCGTCGACCAGGCGACCAAGTTGCGGCGATTGATGCGCCCGCGACATCCGTTCGCCCGTACGATCGCCATCGTTAGCGGCAAGGGTGGAGTGGGAAAATCGAACATCGCGGTGAATCTATCCGTCTGCCTGGCGGAAAAGGGCATTCGCGTCACTCTGGTTGATCTCGACATGGGGTTGGCCAACGCGGATGTGCTCATGAATCTTCAGCCTCGATACACGCTGGCCCACCTTTTGGCCGGCGTGCGGACGCTTGAAGAAATCTGCGCGGCCGGTCCCGGCGGGATACGTTTCGTGCCCGGCAGTTCTGGTACGCACGGTTTGGCGAACGTGTCGGAGTTCGAGCGACAGAACCTCATCACGCAGTTGCGAAAACTGGATGACAGCACTGATATCATTGTTTTCGACTGCGGCGCCGGTATCTCCCGCAATGTTGTGAGTTTTGCGCAGGCGGCGGATCGTACCATCGTGGTCACCACACCCGAACCGCCAGCACTGACGGACGCGTATGCGATGGTCAAGGCTGTCCGGCAGTCGCACGATCGCGCATCGTTGAGTCTGTTCGTGAACATGGCCAACACACGCGCGGAGGCGGAAGCGACGTTTCACCGGGTTTCTGGTGTCGCGCGCAGATTTCTAAATTATTCCGTTGCAGACGGCGGCTATATGTTGCATGATACGACGGTGGAGTTGGCTGTTCGGGAGCGTCGTCCGTTTGTCATCGGCTATCCGGGATCGAACGCCAGCGCCTGTATCGCCGCGATGGCAAGTGCGATGGCGCGAACTTGCAACGGAAGCAAACCTCGCGGTAGTTTCTTCAGGCGTGTCGCCGGCTTGTTTGTGTAGGCGTCGCGCCGCTCGTTGGTACAGCGGAAACTTTTTGGGCCGGTACGGATATCGGTCAGCGTTTCGCCGGTGTGGATGATTGCAACGGAAGGATCCGTCGCAAATCCTCTCGCGAGTCATCCTCGTTATTGCCCGTCGAATCGCGGAAACTGCGACAGGGATGTTGCGATCATGGTTGCTCGCTACGCGGGTGCCAGCCTCGGGCTGCTTGCCTTCACCATCGCCGTATCTGCCGGCTTGCTCGCGCAGAACCCGGTGAGTGTGACCCTTTCCCGTGCCATCTTCGCCCTCTTTGCGTTTTGTCTCCTGGGACTAGCACTCGGTACGGCCGCCCAGTTGGTCGTTTCCGAGTATCAGCAGCAGCGGGAAACGGAGATTCGTGACCGTTTCAAGGATGAGATCGATGACGCGTCGTCGGACGAGCCATCTGAGACGAAGGCAACCGAAGATGCCGCGACGCCCGTGCGGACGTAGGAATCAAACGGGCAGGTTGGAAGCGACGATTCCCGTCCGTATGGGGGGTATAGAACGCGGCACCATCTGGTGTCTGACGAGTTGGAACACACGCATGGATGCGTAAAGGAGCAGTTTTGATGCAACGATCGAAGATCAGTCCGGAACTCTTGAAGATCTGGAAAGAGTACAAGAAGACGCGCGACCAGGGATTGCGCAATAAGCTCATGGAGAACTTTCTCCCGATTGTGAAGTACAACGCCGAGCGGATCGGCGCCAAGTTGCCCGACGAGATCGAGAACGACGATTTGATCTCTGCCGGCATCTTCGGTCTGATGGACGCCATCGACGCCTTTGATCTGGGGCGCGGTGTCAAGTTCGAGACCTACTGCGCTCCACGGATTCGCGGTGCGATCCTTGATGAACTGCGCAGTCTGGACTGGGTTCCACGATTGGTTCGCCGCCGCGCCAGCGAACTCGATCGCGTCTCGCGGGAGCTGGAATCCAACCTGGGTCGCTCGCCCAGCGACCTGGAGATCGCCAAGCGCTTCAATCTGCCCAAAGCCGAGTTCGAGAAACTCATGCGGGATGCCAACGCCGTCACTCAAGTGTCGCTGTCGCGCAAGTACAGCGATACGGATTCGAGCAAAGAAGTTCGAGAGATCGACGTGATCGAAGACAAACGCGGTCGCGATCCGATCGCCGAGATTCAGCGGAAGGATCTGAAAGATCTCATCACGCGTGGTCTAACACGTGCCGAGCGTTTGATCCTCATTCTTTACTACTACGAAGAGATGACGATGAAGGAGATCGGCGTTACGCTCGACCTCTCCGAAAGCCGCGTTTCTCAAATGCACTCATCCGTACTCAAGCGTCTGAAGGATCAACTCGATCTCCGTCGGAAAGAGCTCGTACATTAGCCGTTCGTCGCCGCCGAGCGGATCGCGTTGGCCCCGCTGACGTGAGCCCATCCGCCGTGCTTTGTTGTTACGCACGTACGGATCGCCGATGCGACGTTGGTAAAGACACGAGCGATGCGTTTGCCGGCGTGCCTTTGATTTTCGTGGAATCGCACCATGGCGGAAATTCCTTCGGACATTGTTTCATCCGCAGCCGGATCCCCCCTTTCGGCTCGCGAGGCGGCGAAGGCAAGTGAGGCCCGCCGGGCCGGACAAGCCCACGCGGCCGATAGGCAGATCAAATCCGTCGAGGAAGCCGGCACCACCGTTGACACCGACGAAGGGGATACGCAGGTCTTCACGGATGCTGAAGGTGCCGGAAGTCAGGGTCGGGCCCTCGACGACCCTGAAGCTGACGGATCGCCGGATGAGACCGGCGGTGAGGGCACACAATCGGGTATCACAACCGACGCCGACGGACAAACCCACCTCGACCTCGAAGCCTGACCGCCTAAGGCTGGCGCGGGCTTCGCCACCGGCTTCGTTTCGCGACCACCATCCGCTAGAATGCTTGCTTGGGGTTGCGCGCCATGTGGATGCTGCGGGGCGATGCTTCCTATGTGAGCCGATCAAATGATCTGGGAATCGACCTCCAAACCGCGTCTTCGGCCCGTCGAGGCGTTCCGCCTGCCGGAGGGAAACGGCGTCGGCGTGCGCGATCGAACCGGCCTCTCGGACGTGGTTCTGTCGCTGTCCGAGCCCTCCCTGCACGTCATGGCTTTAATGGACGGCGGCAATACGTGCGAGCAAATCCGACGGAAGTTCTTCACCGAGTTCGGCCAGACGCTCGCCGACGACACCTTAGCGTCGATGTTGGAGCATTTGGATGAGGCGCACTTTCTCGACGGACCGAGCTTCGAAAATTATTACCAGTCACTGCTCAAGGAGTATCGCCGCAAGGGTGTACGCGAGATGTCTTGCGCCGAAGCGCTGGGCATCGTAGACGACTCGGGTGATTTGTTCGATGAAATGCTCGACGAGGCGGGGAACGTCACAGCGAACGGCCGCGTCGTAGGGCTGATCGCGCCGCACTTGGACTATCCGCGCGGACGTCCTTGCTACGCCGCCGCGTATTCGAGCCTTAAAAATCGCGACACGCCCGATCGTGTCGTGATCCTCGGCACGAATCACTTTGGTCGATCGACTTCCGTTGTCGCCACCGCGAATGACTTTTCCACGCCGTTTGGACTGACGCGCACGGACGTCGACTTTCTCGAAAAACTGGAGGCTCGTTGCGGCCAACTGCGAAACTTCGAGCTCGACCACGCGCGCGAGCACTCGATAGAACTGCAGGTCGCCTGGCTTCAGCACCTGTTCGGCGCGGACAAGTTTTCGATCGTGGCGTTCCTCTGTCCCGATCCTTGCGGTCCCACGGGAACCGCTCCCTGCGACGGACGGGGCGTCGACCTGGGCGAGTTTGCGGCCGCGCTGGGCGAGTTGGTCGCCCAGGATTCGCAAGACACGCTCATCGTTGCGGGTGCTGATCTTAGCCACATCGGCGCCGCCTTTGGCGATGAGCGCACGCTCGACGACGCGTTCCTCGAAGAAGTCGCCCAACGTGATCGCAAGGCTCTTGGTGAGCTGACCGCCGGTGATCCGTTCGCGTTCCTTCGGTGCGTCGCCGATCAAGACAATCCAACCCGCGTCTGCAGTGCCGGCTGCATCTTCGTGTTGGCCCGCGTGCTGCCGGATGCGTCCGCGACGCTACTGGGTTATCATCAGGCGGTGGACCACCCCTCCCAGACGGGCGTAACGTGCGCCGCCGTGATGCTCGCGTAGCCAACGCATGACTGCAGCCTCCCTTTACCGAAACATCATCGAGGGCAAAGCAGGCGTCTGGGCGTTCCCAGTGCGCGCATTGCTGCGCGTTGTCGAAGTTTTCTACCGGCGCGCTGTGGTCGCCCGAAACCGACGCTTCGACGGAGGGGCGGGCGTTGTGTCGCTCCCGGTTCCGGTGATCAGCGTGGGAAACATTACCGTCGGCGGGACGGGCAAGACACCGTTTGTTATTGCGTTGGTCGAGCGCTTATCAGAGATCGGTCTTCGGCCCGCCGTGATCGCTCGGGGATACAAGGCAGCGCCAGGGCAGCCCAACGATGAGCAGCGCCTTATCCAATCACGATGCCCCGGCGTGACCTGCGTCTGCGATCCCGATCGTCTACGCGGCGCCCGCTTGGCCATCGAGAATTTCGGTGCCAACGTCATCGTCTTGGACGACGGGTTTCAGCATCGCCGCATCGCGCGGGATCTGGACATCGTTCTCATCGACGCGTCGTGCCCGTTCGGATTCGACCACGTTCTGCCGCGCGGCCTGCTCCGTGAACCCGTCGAAGGACTCCACCGGGCGGACGTCGTTGTGCTGACGCGCTGTGACCAGGTTGACCAAACGGACTTATCACGCGTTGAATCGCGCGTCCGCGAGCTTTGTGATCAGGCGACGATTCTGAAATGTTGTCACCGTGTCACGTACGTGGATCGACTCGATGGCGCACGCATCGACGGCGCTCGCGGGGAGAAGCTCGCAGGTAAGCGTGCGTTGCTCTTTGCGGGCATTGCGCGTCCGGAAGCATTCAGCGCAACCGTTGCATCGCTGGGCGTTGAGGTGGTCGCCTCCCGATGGTGGCCCGATCACCATCGCTATCGAGAGTGCGATATACAGCACGTACTGGACAAGAATCGCTGGCCGGAGCATGAGTTTGTGATGACCACGGAAAAGGACGCGACCAAACTCGCCAACCTTTCCAGCGCTGACGCCGAACGCGTGCTTGTCGTCAAGGTTGCGATCGACTTTTTGGACGACGGTGGTACAATGCTGGGGAAGATTCTCGGCGATACTCTGGGCGGAGCTGACGCACCATGACGCGCGACTACCAACCGATCGATCCCGCGCGAATTAAGACCTACAGCGTCAAGGAGCGTCGACACAAATCTCACATCGACAGTGACACGTCGCTGCCACAGGCCGGCGCTTCGGCTGCGCGTTTGATCGCTTCCTTTCCTGATTATCTCGGTGCTTCGGCGTTTCGGAGTGTCGTCTGCGCCGTTGCGATGGCTGTCCGAGCGGACCGCCCGGTCGTCATGGCTTTCGGGGCACACGTCATCAAAGTCGGCTGCGGCCCCATTTTGATCGACCTGATTCGCCGAGGCGTGATCAAAGCCATCGCTTGCAACGGCGCTTGCGCAATCCACGACGTCGAGCTCGCGACGTTGGGCGAAACCAGCGAGGAAGTGGCGGACACCATCCACGACGGCACGTTCGGAATGGTCGCGGAGACGATGGCGTTTTTCGACGAGGCCGCCGCCACTGCGCAACGTGACAAGATCGGACTGGGTGCATCCGTCGGAAAGCTTATTCTGGATAAAGAAGCGCCGCACCGGGATCAGAGTGTCTTCGCCGCAGCTTGCGAGGCCAACATTCCCGCGTGCGTCCACGTCGCGTTGGGTACCGATACGGTTCACGTCTCCGCAGGGGCCGACGGCAGCGCTCTGGGGCA
>JADFRO010000096.1 GCA_022561255.1 Planctomycetota bacterium
CAAAACGCAGCCGTCCCCGGTGTATCCAACAGATTGACGTGAAGTTTGTTATGGGAAAGATAAGCGACCGCCGAGTCGAGCGACGAACCCTTCTCCTTCGACTCCTCGGACGTGTCGAGCATGGACGTACCGTCCGGGACACTTCCCAACCTGCTGGTGACGCCGACCTTAAACAGCAGCGCCTCCGCAAGCGAGGTCTTGCCCGACCCGCTGTGGCCAACGATCGCAATGTTTCGGAACAGAGCCGTTTCGAGAAGAGCCATCCTTCACTCCCAAAGGCGAACAGATTCCTGATGTCGTGTCGTTCCCAACCGGGCCCGACGAAGCGTCGACCGACGCGGGAACCTCCAATGGTAGCGGAATCGACACCCACCCGCTAGCACAACACCGACAGGCCTAGGAACACGCTCCGGTGAGCCACGGAGGTCAGATCCTCGAACGGTTACCGCTGCTTGCGACGCCGCCCCCTTGACAAACCGCGGCCTTTGCTGTCAACTACGTCGATTCCATTCGGCGGGATCCACAAGAAAATCGTTCTTGAGACGGGGTGGGCTGTGCGCGCCTCGGGGACACTGGCATGCAGACCGTGAACATGAAACCCGCGACATCGGCGCACAGCGATACAGCTCACCGCGTCACCGCACTCAATCGCAACGACCAACCCTTCCACGTCGTCCTCGCACAACAGTTCGATAGGCCGATGATGGACCAGCTTTGCCAGCTCGCCGACATGATCCGCACGATCGCCAACTCGCGGCAGGGGAGCCGTTTTCTCCGCACTCTGCTGAATCATCGCCGTGCGATGCTCTACTTCATTCAGCCCTCGACGCGAACTTTTCTATCGTTCACGGCCGCATGCCAAATCGTGGGGCTACCTTACAACTCCGTACGCGACCGATCGACGTCATCGGAGGTGAAGGGCGAATCGGAAGACGACACGATCCGCACGTTCAGCCAATACTTCGACCTGATCATCATGCGCCATCCCATGGAAGGATTCGCCGAACACGTCGCGACGATGCTGAACAACATGCCTCGCACCATCCCGGTGATCAACGCCGGTTCGGGCAAGGACCAACACCCCACCCAGGCCCTGCTCGACATCTACACCCTCTACCGCAGCCTCGCGGATCCGCAGGACGCGCGCACCGGACCGCGGTATACGCGCAACGTCTTCGCCGGTAAGACCATCGCATTCGTGGGCGACCTCAAACGGGGGCGAACCGTCCGATCGCTCGCCTACCTTCTTTGCAGGTACCCCGGGGTGCGTCTGGTGTTTGTTTCACCGCCGGAGCTGAAAATCGGCGAGGACATCCTGGAGTACCTGACGCGCCACGACATCGAGTACGACGTCGCCGAGGACCTGCGAACCTCGATCGGCGAATACGACGCTGTCTACATGACCCGTCTGCAGGACGAGCACGACGTCGACGGGGAGTCGAAATCGATCGATTATGACAGATACTCCATCACCCGCGAGATGATGCCGGACTTCAAGCCGAACCTGGCCATCCTCCACCCCCTACCCCGCCGCAACGAACTCGACGCCCGGCTCGACGCCACACCCTATGCCAAATACTGGCAGCAAGTGCGCAACGGCATGTGGATGCGAGCGGCTCTCATCGCCTCGATTTTCAACGTCGACGTCCCCATCCGCGACCACTACCAGGCGTATTATACGTTCTGACCCGCCTGATCGTCCCATTCGCGCGAGCGCCTCGAAGACCCCGCAGCGCTTGACGTATCTCGCGTTTGCGCGTAAACTAAGCTTCTGGTAGGCCTTGTGACCGCGTAGCCGAGGGTGTTAAAACCAGCCCGTGCAAGATTCGTCGATTCGACATCATTGCGGCCTCTTCGGAATTTGGGGCCACGACGAGGCTGTCCCCCTCACCCACCTAGGCCTCTACGCCCAACAACACCGAGGCCAGGAATCCGCGGGCATCGTTTCGACCAACGGCGAATACCTGCTCCGCCACGCCGGATTGGGACTGGTCAACGAGGTTTTCGATCGCAAATCCCTCGAACAAATTCGCGGCCGCGTCGCCATAGGCCACTGCAGATACTCGACCACCGGCGCTTGCACCGAATCCAACACCCAACCGCTGCTCTTTTCCTTCGCAAGCGGACAGGTCGCCATCGCCCACAACGGCAACCTTATCAACGCCGCCCTTCTCCGCCGAAACTACGAGGAAGTTGGGCACATTTTCCAGACCACCAGCGATACCGAGGTCATCATCCACCTGCTGGCCAAGCCCACTCATAGGGACAAGGATCAGCCGCTTAACCACGTGTTGAACCATCTTCAAGGGGCGTACTCGCTACTGCTCTTGTTTCCGGACCGGATGGTCGCAGTACGAGACCCATTGGGCTTTCGCCCGCTCTGCCTGGGCACGACCGAGTGCGGCGCTACCGTCGTAGCGTCGGAGACGAAAGCGTTCGACATGATCGGCGCGAAGTACGTCCGCGAGATCGAGCCGGGTGAGATCGTAACGATCACGGATGAAGGTGTAGTCAGTCGCCGATTCGGGGGCGACACCGGCGGCCGAGGCGCCGCGTGCATTTTTGAACAGATTTACTTCGCCGACCCGGCCAGTCTCGTATTCGGTGAAAACGTCCATCTCGTCCGCGTAGCCATGGGTCGGCGACTCGTTAAAGAGGCGCCCGTCGACGCGGACCTGGTCGTACCCATTCCCAACTGCGGGCAATGCGCCGCCGGCGGTTACGCCCAGGAAAGCAAGATCCCCTACGGCAGGGCGTTTACGACGAGTTACTACACCGGCCGATCGTTTATCATGCCGACCCAAGCCGACCGCGACCTCGCCGTAAAGATGAAGCTCACCGTGATCAAGGAGGCCGTCGCCGGCAAGCGGCTTATCGTTGTCGAGGATTCCGTCGTCCGCGGCACCACAACGCGGGGCAAAATCGGGGCACTCAGGGACGCCGGTGCCAAGGAAATCCATCTGCGTGTCGCCAGTCCGCCCATTCGCCACGCGTGCTACTTCGGGATTGATTTTCCAAACCCAAAGGAGCTCATCGCCAACACGCGATCCGTGGATGAGATCCGAGACTTCCTCGGTGTCGACTCGCTCCATTACATCTCTCACGAAGGAATGCTATCCTGCGTGAAGATGGCCAGGGAAAAGTACTGCACCGCGTGTTTCTCGGGCGACTACCCGATGGACGTCAAAGAGCCGGTCGAAAAATTCGCACTGGAACGCGGACAGCTTCGCATGTTCACGTAGCGCCGCTGCGCCGTTTCCCGAACGGTTACCGTAATTCCGTCCCCCCTTGCCAAGGGGGGACTACAGGGGGGGCTGTCGCATTGGTCAAGAACCTCCCCCGACCCCTCCTTGGTAAGCAGGGGAGAAAAAACTCGAACGCCGGTTGTGGAGACGAAACAACGAACCCGTACGCCCCGGCTCATGACGAGCCCGGTAGTTGGAGAAACCCATGACGAAGAAACTTTTCGCACGCACGATCGTAGCCCTATGCTTCACCCCCGTCATAGCCGTGGCGGTCGACGCCGCGAATAAGAACGCCGCCATCGACTCCGTCGAGAAGCACCGCCAAGAGTTGATTCGCCTCAGCGATCAGATTTGGCGATTCGCTGAGACCGCGCTACGCGAGACGAAATCCGCTCGCGTTCTAGCGGATTACGCCCAAGACCAGGGCTTCACCGTCGAGCGCGGCGTGTCGAAAATGCCCACCGCCTTTGTCGCAACCTACGGTAGTGGAAGACCGATCATTGGCATCATGGGCGAGTTCGACGCCCTTCCGGGACTTTCCCAAAAATCCGTCCCCCAAAAAGAGGTGTTGACCCCCGGCGCCGCCGGCCACGGCTGCGGACATAACATGTTCGGCGCAGCAAGCCTGGGCGCAGCGATCGCCGTCAAGGAATTGATTCAAGCCGGAAAACTCAAAGGAACGATCCGCTTCTACGGCACGCCGGCTGAAGAATCCGTCGGCGGGAAGATTTACATGGCGCGGGACGGACTTTTCCGCGACGTCGACGTCTGCCTCGCCTGGCATCCGTCCGACAAAACGCGGGCCGATACGAAGAGTTCCATGGCGCTGATCGATTTCGTGATCGAGTTTTACGGCCAAGCGGCACACGCCGCCGCCGATCCGTGGAACGGGCGCAGCGCGCTCGACGCACTCGAGCTGTTCACACACGGGCTCAACATGCTGCGCGAGCACGTCAAACCCACTGTGCGAATGCACTACGCCATCGTGGCCACAACGCCCGTCCCCAACATCGTCCCTGAATACACCAAACTCTGGGTCTGGGTGCGAGATTGGACGCGCGAGGGCGTCGACGACGTCTTCCAGCGCGTCAAGAAAATCGCCGACGGTGCGGCACTGATGGCCGGCGTCGAGCACGAGCTCAGCGTTCTCGGCGGCGACTACGAGCTTCTCGTCAACATGACGGGCGCCAAGCTTCTTCACAAAAACCTTCTGCACCTCGGACCGATCGAATATACGGAAGAAGAGCAGGCGTTCGCCCGAGCGATTCAGCGGGCTACCGGAAAACCGGAGAAAGGCGTCGACGGAGAGATCAAACCGGTCGAAGGTCAAAAGCAGGAGGGCGGATCGACCGACGTCGGCGACATCAGTTGGAACGTTCCGACGCTGCACCTCTCGGTTACGACAGCTCCGGTCGACACACCCTGGCATTCCTGGCCGGTCGTCGCCTGCGGCGGCATGTCGATCGGACACAAGGGCATGATCTACGCAGCTAAGGCGCTCGCCGCGACCATGGTCGATCTATTTGAGGATGAGAGCACGCGAAAGATGATCCAAGCGGAATTTAAGGAGAAAGTCGCGGGGCACGTCTGGGATCCCTACATCCCGGACGGCCCACCGCCCGTGCCGACGGATTAGCAATCCGTCGGGCGTCGATTTTCGGCTGTTCTGAGCCGTGGGCTTTAGCCCGCGCGATTTCTCCACGTTCGATGTTACTCGAACGCAGGCGGCGTCCCGATCCTTTTTACCCCTCTTCAAGGAACGCACCCGACGTTATACTCTCGCTCAACGAACATGGCATCGAAGAACGGACAAGCAAAATCACGCGTTACGCCCCTAACCTACAAGAACGCCGGCGTGGATGTCGCAGCCAACACCCGCTGGGTCGGCGCAATCGAATCCGCGATGCGCAGCACCTACGGTCCCCGCGTATTCAAGAACCGCCACGGCGGGTTTTCCGGCTTGTTCCGCCTCGATTACGACGAACAACTCTTTCGGCGCAATTATCGAAAGCCCGTACTCGTGGGATGCACCGACGGCGTCGGCACGAAAATCCTGCTTGCCATCGAGATGAAACGCCTCTCGACCATCGGCATTGACTTGGTGGCGATGAACGTCAACGACCTGATTACGTGCGGGGCCGAACCGCTCTTTTTCCTCGACTACTTAGCCGTACACAAACTCGATCCCGCCCATTTGCAGGACGTGATCGAAGGCGTCGCGGACGGCTGCCGTCAGGCAGGCTGTGCGCTTCTCGGCGGCGAAACCGCTGAGATGCCCGACCTGTACAAGCGCGGAGATTTCGATCTGGCCGGTTTCGCTGTCGGCGTGGTTGAGTACCGCCAAGCGATCGATTCGACGCGCGTCTCGCCCGGAGACGTCATCATCGGGCTTCCCTCCAGCGGCGTTCACTCCAACGGCTACACGCTGGTGCGAAAGCTGATTCGTCGAAAGCGATGCAAGCTGGACCAGGTTCACGACGAGTTGGGCGAGTCGCTCGGCGACGCGTTGCTTCGCCCCACCCGCATCTACGTCAACGCGGTGCAGGCCGTTCAGAACGCTTACGCCGTCAAGCGCGTCGTCACGGGAATGGCCCACATCACAGGCGGCGGCCTCTGCGAAAACATCGCTCGCGCTATCCCGAGCGACTGCGACGCCGTGCTCCGAAAATCATCTTGGAAGGCGCCGCCGATTTTCGATTTTCTGCGCCGACTTGGCGTTAAGCAAAATGAGATGTTCAAGGTGTTCAACATGGGCATCGGATTCATATTCACCGTCCGACCCTTTTTCGCCACCGGCGTTATGGAAGCGCTTCGCCGCGCCGGAGAGCAACCGGTGAAAATCGGCCGTGTGCGTCGCGGCCGAGGCCAGGTCATTATCCGTTAGACGGAATCACTACACACGCCGTCCCGCACGCGAACTACCCACGGCGATTTCGCCCAATCCACCGGGCACGCCCAAATACGCACCCCCGGCGAGCATTGCAGGTGACTTCGGACCACCCATCCGGTATAATGTCCGCACCTGGGTGACAGCCCCACCCGTCTCACGTTCCGGGGCTGGTTGGACGTAATTCGAATGTCGACGAACCGCGACCATCTTGGCGTGCGCACCGCTGGGTCGAGCAGCGTCTGGCTGTTGATGGCCACCCTATTGCCTTGCGCAATGGGGCAACAACCGGAACCTCAGCCCGACGCGGAAGCCACGCAAGCCGAACCGGTCGAACCGGCGGAACAGACGGAACAAACGGAACCCGCCGAAGCGACCGCGACACCCGCGATCGTCATCGAGGTGGTAGGCAGGGTCGACTGGGCGCTCGCCGGCGTCTCACCACTTGTGTCGGACGGGTGGACACCCGTCGCCCTCGCCGACCAGTTGCACCCAGGCACGCTCCTTCGGACCGGACTCCGCTCGCACGTCAATCTTCAGTTCGGCGAAACGACGACCATCAGCGTTCGCAGCGCAACCTACGCAAGCATTGACCAATTCCTAAAGAGCGCGACGACCGAAAACGTACGAATCGGATTGGGTTACGGTACGGTACGCGGCGGCTCGACGGAGGGCGGCATTCAAAGCGACGTTGTCGTTGACTCAACCGTCGCCACACTGGCAAAGCGCGGCACCGAGGGATGGGAAATGCGCATTGAGCCGGCGACGGGACGATTCAGAATTTCCCTCGCTAAGCACGGCCTGGTCGACGCCATACAGAAACGCATGGGCGGTCCAACCCAATCGCGGACCGTGCGCCCGGGCGAGTACGCCACGCAAGCGAACATCGCCAACATGTGGATCAACCAGGCGATCTTCGATCGCAACGTCAAGTTCTTCCAGGCCACCTCGATGTCCGCGGCTGATGCGACGTTCGCCCTGAACAACACACGCGGATTCGGTGAAATGGGTCCGGGCGGAGGTACGACCTTGATCGACGTCTCCTCCAGGGGCGGGGCCGACACACTAGCCAATCGGAACCCGGCGGCCACGTTCGCGACGGTCGCAACCCTGCTTCCGGCGCTGACTCCAACCGCTCCGCTCGGTCGTCCGGAAGGCAATTTCGGCACCGGTCCGATCTTTAGAACGCGCCTCCCGGCCGTACAACGCGTTTTTCCGACCCACCGGTTTTTTGCAAAGCCGCGGCGAATAAGCAGCGTTTCCCAGCGAATACGCAACCGGTAGGCGAACGAACTCACACAGGATTGGGAGATTCGGAGATGTTGCAGGTTTGCATTCTGGGCGGGCACGACGGCATCATTCGGCCGGAAAAAAAGCTTTGCCTGACGCTATTGGGCGGAGCCGATTTCAAGCGTGCTACGGTCGCACGGCAGGTTCTCGCGGACCGCCAGCGCAGCAACGAAGGAAAAGAACGTCCGGTCCAGTTGTTCATCACGATCCTCGGCGGCGTGGACATCAAAGTTCCGACGCTCGCCGAGGAGTTCCTCGATCTGCGCCAACTTCTCGACAGTCGCTCGCTGACCATGGACGATTGGGACCGAGCGCTCGCCGACCTCGGCCGATCCGACGTCACCATCGCCTCGTTCACCCTACTGGGCGGATTCAGCGAGTGCGCACTGCCCTCGGAGGATGAGGAGATCGAGGGCCTTGCAGTGCAGCGACACCTCGGGAACATTTCCGAAAGTGCCGGCGACATCCTCAAGTACGGAATCGGGCAGCGCGACTCCGAGCGTCGGGCGACGCTTCGCCGGGCTGTTACGATTGAAGCGTAACGCGTCGGCCGTCGGCACACCGAGCCGTTTGTTCCAACTTCATCGACCGATCATTCGCAGGAACGTCGCTTCGTCGATCGTCTTGACGCCGAGTTTCTTTGCTCGATCCAGTTTCGACCCAGCCGCTCCGCCGAATACTACAAGGTCCGTCTTCTTGCTGACGCTTCCCGTCGCTTTTCCGCCGAGCCGCTTGACCAACTCCTGTACTTCCTTACGCCCCATGCTCTGAAACGTTCCAGTGATTACGACGGTTTTGCCGTCCAACGCCCCACCCGTAGCGGGTCCAGAGCCCTTGGGTTGCCTCATGTTCACGCCGGCAACGTTGAGTCTCCGCACGAGTTCCGCACCGCTTTGGCTCTCAAAGAAACGAGTGATGCTGCCCGCCAGTTCAGGACCGACGCCGTCTACTCCGCTTAACTCTTCCTCCTTCGCATGTTTCAGCTTCTTTATCGTGTCGAAGCGCTCTGCCACAAGCTCGGCTGTGCTCGCCCCGACGTGTCGAATGTTCAGCGCCGCCAGAAGGCGCGAGAGCGGCTGCTTTTTACTCCGCTCGATCCCATCAAGCAGTTTTTCGACGCTCTTTTCACCCATTCGATCGAGTTTCACGAGGGCGTCGCGGCTTGCGGACAGGTCATAGAAGTCGGCGCAATCCTTGAGAAAACCCTTGTCGACCAGCGTTTCGATCGACACCTGCCCCGCGCCCTCGATGTCCATCTGGCCGCGCCCGGCGAAGTGGATCAAACGTTCCTTACGCTGCGCCGGACACGTCGGACTAACGCAACGGATGTAGACGCCACCCTCGTCTTGCTCAACGTCGCCCTTGCAAACCGGACATTTATCCGGTCGCTTGATCGCTTTGGCACCTTTGGGCCGCTTCGCGACGACAACCTTAACAACCTGCGGAATGATCTCGCCGGCTTTTTCGACGACGACCGTATCGCCGATTCGCAGACCCAATCGTTCGACCTGATCGAAGTTGTGAAGCGACGCGTGCCGCACCGTCGTTCCGGACAGTTGCACCGGGTCCATAACCGCCCGCGGCGTAATGGTTCCCAACTTACCCACCTGATAGTCAACGCTTCGCAGAACGCTGTGCGCCTGCTCGGCTGCGAACTTGTATGCGATGCACCAGCGCGGATAGCGACTGGTCGCGCCGAGCATCTCACGCTGCTTGAGTACATCCACTTTGATCACCAAGCCATCCGTCTCATACGGCAACCCATGCCGCCGCTCGTCCCATTCCGCAAGCCGATCGACGACACCGTCGATCGAATCTACGCTCGTGCGATACGGACTTACCGGCAGGCCCCACCCACCGAACAGTTCAAAGAGT